>WRKH01000287.1 GCA_009778175.1 Turicibacter sp. | reverse complement strand
GGGCGGATATTATCCGCCCCTACAACCCAATCGCCAAATATCGCAAATCCAACTCCAAGCCGCCAGCCGTTATCAGCGGCTCGGCAAGGCTTAAATCTGCCAATTTTTTGTCCCCATGAAAACGCTCGACCACGTCCGAATCCTGCTGAATATACCAGTGTTCCGTGGTTGCACCCGTGGAATATAGCGACTTTTTGAACTCAATCTCTTTGTGAGTGTTGCTCTCCGACCAGATTTCTATCACCAAATCGGGAAAACCCGCTATTCTCGTCTCATTCTTGTTGTAAATCCTACGATTTTGCTTGAAAAATAGCAAATCGGGTAGCACAATCGACAAATTATTCATCGTGTTTTCTTGAAATTCAGCCAATTTCGCCTCGTCGAATTCGTCCAAATCCACCAAATGCCCGTAATCCTGCCGACTGCCAAAATATGCCAAATCGCAGTCCCCTTTGCGGATTATCTCGTCCCTTTTGGTACGTTTGTGGAACATATTTTTCAAAAGGACGAAAATGTCGCCCGTTAAATCGCTGTGCCTGTTCGACACGCCCATTCCGAAATATTCCACTATTCCACCACCTTAACGAAAAAATCCCGCTGACTCTCGATAAATTTATCATGCACGGCAGATAACGCCTTCTCCATGTGAACCCTGTCCACAAGCACGGAAATCTTTATCTCCGAGGTCGAAATCATGTTGATATTCACGCCACAGTCGTACAGCGACTCAAACATCATGCTTGCCACGCCTGGATTGCTCGCCATGCCTGCACCGACAATCGTGATTTTCGCCACATCCGCTGCCCACGTCAAATCCCGATAGCCGATGCTCGGCTGATTCGCCCGCATGATGTCGAGCGACCGCTGCAAATCCGCCTTATTAACGGTAAACGTAACATCTTTAATGCCATTGTAGCTGACGGGCTGCAAAATCAAATCGACAGGGACGTTGCCCTTTGCCAGGAGCGAGAAAATATGAAACGCCATCCCAGGCTTGTCCGTTACGCCAACTAGCGAAATGCGGGCGATTTTGTCATCTGCCGCCACGCCGCTTACGTGTAATTTTTCCACGAGTCGTACTCCTTCTTTTACTGTTGTCCCCTCCGCCGCTGTCATGCTCGACCGCACTACGAGGTTGACACGATAGCGTTTTGCCATTTCCACGGAGCGGTTGTGCAGCACCTGCGTTCCCGCCGAAGCCAATTCCAGCATTTCCTCATATGAAATTTCCCGCAATTTTATTGCGTTCGTTATGATATTCGGATCCGCCGTGTAAACGCCGTCCACATCGGTGTAAATCTCGCACAAATCGGCGTTCAGCTTGGCGGCAATGGCAACCGCTGTCGTGTCGGATGCACCCCGCCCGAGCGTCGTGATGTCGCCGTAGCGATTTATCCCTTGAAAGCCCGCCACCAGCACAATATTGTTGCGTTCGAGTTCGAGATTCAGCCGACTGGTGGCAATATTTTTAATCCGTGCGTTCCCATAATTCGTGCTTGCTTGAATTCCAACCTGCCCAGCCGTCAGCGAAATGGCAGGAAAGCCCAACTTATGAATCGCCATAGCCATGAGTGCTGCCGATTGTTGTTCGCCCGTGGAAAGCAACATATCCATTTCCCTCGGGCCTGCGTTGGGGTTGAGCCGCCGAGCCTTGCGGATTAGTGCGTCCGTCAGAACGCCCTGTGCCGACAGCACCACCACGAGTTTGTTGCCCTTGCTGAATGACTCGGTAATCCGCCCCGCCGCCCGCATTATGCACTCGTCGTTTGCTACGGACGTGCCGCCGTATTTTTGTACTATTAACATCACATCAATCTTTCTTGTAGAAATTTACTTGCGAAAAATCCCCGAAAACCCCGAAAACCCCCGAAAACCCCGAAAACCCCCAAAAATGTTGAAAAAATCCCCAAAAAATGCCCAAAATGTAAGGGATGAGCGGGCGGATAATATCCGCCCCTACAAAATACCCCTGCCAACCCGCTAAACCCTAACCCAAGAAAAAATGAGCGGGTCAAGGGGCGCGCTCCTTGCGGGGGTCTGGGGGCTGGCCCCCAGCGGGGTGTGGGGCAGAGCCCCACGGTTTTAAGTATTGAAAATTCTTATCATTTTTTCGATTCTTATGCCTTTTAGTTTTTTGTGAGTCTCTTTTTCTGTTTCGTGGTCGGTTAGCCAGGCTACTTGGCCTGGATAGTCCGTTAATTCCATGAAATTTACGTTGTCCAAATCCTTTACGCTGTCCGCAAATGCCCGTATCATCTTGCGGCTGGCGTAATTGTCCAAGCTTAACATCTTGGCGTTGTCCCGTGAAAGCGGGAACGAGTTGCTTATGTCAAGATGTTTGGCAATGTCAACAATATCGCTAATTACAGCCGCCGCTACGGGGAATTTGCCCGTCCCTTGCCCGTAAAACATCAATGGGCCCGCCGCTGCCGATTTTATGATTATCCCGTTGTATGTGTCGTTTACGGTCGCAAGCGGGAAATCGGATGGCAATAACATCGGCACAGATAACCCAAACGCCGTATCTTCCGTTAAAATGGCGTGTACGCAAGGTTTCAAAATATACCCAAACGTCCGTGCGAACGCCAAATCGATTGAGCGAATCGTGTCAATCCCGTCCGTCAGCACTTTTCGATAGTCCGTCTGCTTGCCCAGTGCAATCGCCAGCAGAATCGCCAATTTCCGTGCCGCATCCCTGCCCGAAACATCATCGTTTGACTTCCGTTCCACAAAGTCTCCCAGCACCGCTTCCGCAAACGCCGATTCATACGAGCGGTCAAACTCGAACATTTTTGTCATAATATAATTAGAGGTCGCATTGAGAATACCTGAAATTTCGACAATTCTATCCGAAACCAACGCCTGGCTGACCGCTCTAATAATCGGGATTCCGCCGCCCACGGTTGCCTCGAACATAAAGTTCAGCCCGTGCGTTTTCGCCATTTCAATCAGTTCTGAACCATATTGCACAACAACCTGTTTATTGGACGTACAGATATGTTTACCTTTCAGCAACGCCCGAATAATGTACTCATAAGCGGGATTCCGTTCGCCCGAGACTTCGGCAACAATTTGCACCTCATCATCGTTTAAAATATCGTCAAAATTATCGGTAAAAATGATATTACCGACCCCGCCCGCAGGCGGGTTATCACAAAGGATATATTTAATCCGAACGACATCTCGGGCTTGTTTCCGGATGCTTTCCTCATTCCCAGCAAACACCTCAACAATCCCACGCCCAGTAATCCCATACCCCAAAACCGCCACATTAACCACATCTTCACCTCAAAACCGTGGGGCTCTGCCCCACACCCCGCAAGGGAGCATCTCGACAGTTCACTGGACTGTCTCGTCCCCTTGACCCCGCTCATTTTTTATTGGTTATTTTGTAAAAATTTTGCGACTTTTTACGGTTGTTTTTCAAAATTTGCCGCTTCTTGTCGCTTTTTATTTCGTAGGGGCGGTTATAAATTTATCCGCCCGTGCTGCTTGCCCGTGTACGGAACGGGCGGATGGTATCCGCCCCTACATTTCGGCAAACACGATTTTATTCATGCTACTCGCCTAACTTCTTCGCTTGGTCGGCTGTGATTAGCGTGTCCATAATCTCGTCCAAATCCCCGTCCAGCACGGATTCCAAGCGATGGAGCGTTAAGCCGACTCGGTGGTCGGTTACTCGCCCTTGCGGGTAGTTATACGTGCGGATTTTCTCGCTGCGGTCGCCCGTCCCGACTTGGATTTTCCGCTCGGCTGATTGGGCGGCTTGCTGTTTCGCTTGTTCCAAATCATATAATTTTGCCCGCAGGATTTTCATCGCCTTGTCCTTGTTTTTGAGTTGAGATTTCTCGTCCTGGCAGGATATGACGATGCCGCTCGGCATATGCGTCAGGCGGACGGCGGAATCCGTGGTGTTTACGCTCTGTCCGCCGTTCCCGCTCGAACGGAACACGTCAATGCGAATATCGTTTTGGTTGATTTGCACATCGACATCCTCGACCTCGGGCAGGACGGCGACTGTCGCCGTTGACGTGTGAATCCGCCCGCTCGATTCCGTCTCGGGGACACGCTGCACTCGGTGGACACCGCTCTCGTATTTTAGCCGAGAATATGCGGATTTCCCGTGTATCATAAAGATGATTTCCTTGTAGCCGCCGATGCCGTTCTCGTTTAGGCTCAAAATCTCGGATTTCCAACGCCGCCCGTCTGCGTAATAGTTGTACATTCGGGACAGATTGCTCACGAAGAGTGCCGCCTCGTCCCCGCCCGCGCCGCTCCGAATCTCGACGATTACGTTCTTTTCGTCGTTCGGGTCTTTCGGCAGGAGTAGGAGTTTTAGCGTGGTTATCGTGTTTTCAAGGCGTTCACGGCTCTCTTTGAGTTCCTCTTTGGCGAGTTGCCGCATTTCTTCGTCTTCGCTGCTTTCGAGCAACTCCTTTGCCTCGGCAATGTCTTTGCCCGTGTTTTTGTACGCTCGGTAGCTTTCGATTATCGGGGCGAGGTCGCTATGTTCTTTCATTAGCTTTCGCCACAGGTTTTGGTCGGCTATCGTGGCGGGATCGTTCACCGTCTCGCTCAGCGTGTCGAATTTTTCTTCCAGTTCGTTTAGTTTGTCAAACAATTTTATCGCTCCTTTTTTAGGGAATAGATTTGTAAATGGCTTGTTTCGGCTGTCAATGATTCTTCGTCCCGTTTATACAGGTAAATTTCGCTGTTGGTATAGCTGATATTTATGTCGAAATATCGCAAAATATCTGTGCCGAAAAGGTTGTGCAAGTCGGGTTTTAGCGAAAAATGCAAATCGCAACCCTGCAATTCCCTGTCGCCAAACATTATTGAAATATTTGAAATATATTTTAGATATACACGCTCTCCATTTGCTGTGTATACTGGTTTTTTCATGTATTCGGGGCAATTTTGCAAAAACTCGTGCGTGTAGCCCAATCTAGTCAAATCTTCGCAACTTATGACGGTCAAATCCGCCCCTGTATCGAATTTAAAACGCACCAAATCATGGTCGAGCAGGTTGGCTTTTAGCATTTTTAGGTCAAACATGATTCTGCCCGATTCGTCATTCTCGAAGTTGATAACAATGGGCGGTTTCATGCTAAAATTCCTTGTCCGCTTGCCGTGCTTACGCCCGTGATTTCCAAATTGCGGTCGATGCCTTTTATAATCGCAATTTTCCCCATGCTATCGCCCAGCGAGAGCCTAATCGAATGTGCATCCTCTTTTGTGTCAACAACGGCGTAAATCTCGCCGCGCGGGTTAAACATCTCTAAATTGGGGTCGATTTCTACTTGTACTGCTACTATCCATTGGTCGGGATAGTGCAGGTGCGTGTTGTTTAGCCATATTCGTTCGGTTGTTTTGGTCATTGCTTGTCCTTTCTTTTCTCCTCGTCATTCGCCGTCCAACCACAGTCCGCCGATTAACAGCGGTTCGTCGCTGAAACTGCCTTTTACAATGGCAATCGTCCCCATCGTCTTCCCGAGTGAAAGGCGGATTTCTTGTGCCTCTTCTTCGGTTTGCGTGTGGGCATAAATTTCGCCAACCATGTCCGTATACGATACTTCGGGGCCGTAATTCAAATTAACTAGCACCGTCCAACATTTGGGATGCAACATCGCCACATTGCCCAGCCATTCCATGCTTCTTCTTTCTTGCGTTTGAATGTTCATATAATCGCTCCTTTTTTAATCCAACGAATAAATCTGCGGTTGGATTTCGCCGACAGTAATTTCCATATCCCGCTTGTAAAGCAGTACCTTTCTGTCGTCATAATTTATCGTTAGGTTAAACCGTCTCAAAAAATCTGTCCCGAATAGAGTACGCATATCGGATTCCAACGAAAAATATATTTTGCAGTTCTGTATCTCTCTATCGCCGAACATAAGGGACATATGGTCGATATATTTGAGTGTTACAACAACGCCGTTTGCCGTTGTTACTTCCCTCTCGGTATAGTCGGGGCAATTCTGCAAAAATTCCTGTGTGTAGCCTAAATTCGCCAAATGTTTGTGATTTATAACCGTCAAATTTGCCCCTGTATCTATCTTAAACTCGACATCGCTGTGCGAAAGGCGGTCGGCTTTTAATACGCCTATGTTGCCTTTAATTAAGCCGTCGTTGTTTTCCGCAAATTTTACGATAATCGGCGGTTTTATCGCATTCGTCATCTAATCACACCTGTCTTCTTCTTTATTATACGTCCACAATCCGCCAATTAACAGCGGTTCAACGCTGAAATTGCCTTTTACAATGGCAATCGTTCCCATTGTCTTTCCGAGGGTTGTCCTATGTCTTATGTATTGTCAAAATTGCTAAGTCTGCTCACGAACCTCCAGCACCCTTCAATAATCGCTTTAACAAGAGGAAATCGTTGTAAGTGTTGATGGTATCAGGATGTTCCTTGCCAAGCATTTTCTCCCGAATTGCTAAAGCCTTCTCACATAATTCCAGTGCTTTTGAGTATTCGTCTTGACAACCGTAGACATTAGCGATGTTGTTGTAAGTGGCGGCGGTATCAGGGTGTTCCTTGCCGAACACTTTCTCCCGAATTGCTAAAGCTTTCTCATATAATTCCAGTGCTTTTGAGTATTCGTCTTGACAACCGTAGACATTGGCGATGCTGTTGTAAGTGGTAGCGGTATTAGGGTGTTCCTTGCCAAGCGTTTTCTCTTGGATTGCTAAAGCCTTCTCATATAATTTCAGTGCTTTTGAGTATTCGCCTTGACGAGCGTAGACATTGGCGATGTTGTCGTAAGTGGTAGCGGTATAAGGGTGTTCCTTGCCAAGCGTTTTCTCTTGGATTGCTAAAGCCTTCTCATATAATTCTAGTGCTTTTGAGTATTCGCCTTGACGAGCGTAGACATTGGCGATGTTGTTGTAAGTGGTAGCGGTATCAGGGTGTTCCTTGTCGAGCACTTTCTCACAAATTGCTAAAGCCTTTTCATAAAGCTCCAGTGCTTTTGAGTATTCGCCTTGATGATGGTAGGTAATGGCGATGTTGCTGTAAGTGATGGCGGTATTAGGGTGTTCCTTGCCGAGAATTTTCTCCTGAATCGTTAAAGCCTTCTCATATAACTCCAGTGCTTTTTGGGATTTGCCTTGACTAGAGTAGACTCTGGCGATGTTGTTGTAAGTGGCAGCGGTATTAGGGTGTTCCTTGCCAAGCACTTTCTCAACGATTGCTGAAGCCTTTCCAAACTGCTCCAACGCTTTGGGATATTCGCCACTATGGATAAAGCCATAACCAACTTTATTATACAACCAAGCTATTTCCTCTTGCCGTTTCTCATCGTTGCCGAATACAATTTACGCACGGTTTGCGATTTCCAAAATATGATCTACGTTTTGTTCGAATGTGTCCATTAATTGCCTGTCCCAAAGTTTATAGTCAAAGGTATTGTATGCCAAATCAAGGCAATAAGCCAACCACTGCGTATCTTTACCATGACTATCACGCACAACCAACTGAATAATCCGATGCATTGACAGAAATACATTTCCATTGCCATCCCGCCTAAACGACATCAGCGAAAAGCGTTCCAAATCACGTAAAATTTCATTTTGCGATAACCCTGGTAAAATATCGTCGCACAAAGGTTCGGGGAGTGTACATCCCTCAATAAACATAGACAGTGGTATATCATCAGGTGCAAAATAAGCACAAAGATTGAATAGCTGAACCGCTCCCTCCAACTTCATTTTTTTGATTGACACAAGCCATGTAACCGCAATCGTTTTTTCAGATGCGATTGTCGAAACATTTGTGCCGAGCAGTTTCGCCCCCTCGCTCTTAAACAATTTTATGTATTGTGCACACGTTAGCCTAGTTTCGGCCATGTATGCCGCTGCGTGTTCCAATGCAAGCGGGAGATAACCTAGCAATTCCGACAAAGTTTCAGCATCGTTTGCGTTTATATTTTCGTTTCTTTTTCGCAAAAATGCTAGGCTTTCGCCTTCTAAAAACAATCCCAAGTCCATGCTTTCGTCCGTTAGCCCCGCCCATTTTTTCCGAATGTTAATCAGTATATGCCCCAAAATTTGACCTTTGGGCAGAAACTCGCGCAATTCAGCTGAAAGTCCCTCGGCATTGTCGAATATAAATAAATAACGCTGATTGCCTTCAAGCCATGATTCCACATAACGCAATACAAGCCCAAAATCCACCGTTTCTGCAGATGGCAAATCTATCCGCAGGGCAAATTTGCGGTAAGATTGCTCCAGCGTTAGCTTAGATTCAGCGTTTGCAATCCATATATAATCGTATTTCGTTGCGTTGCGGTAAGCATATTCAACGGCAAGTTGCGTTTTTCCATATCCACCATTACCTACTATGCTCAGCATTGGTTCATGTTGAAACCTGCGGGAAATATTCTCCAACATTTCTTCGCGCCCTGTGAAATGTTTGTTTCGGGGCGGCAGATTGCTAATGTGGGGGAGTTTTTTAGTTGTCGCTCCACCTGGAAAAGGCGGACGCTCCGCTTGTTTCTTGTTGCCTGGGAATGGCGGGCGTGTGCGTGGTATAGGATTTTTATCTACTGCATACTTTAGCACTTTTTTAGCCTCGTCTTCATCTTTGTCGAAAATGTCAACATACACAATCGTTTGAATCAGTTCAGATGGGTCAACTTCAGCCACACGTATAGGGAAAAAACGATACTCAGGCGTTTTCAGATGCTTGTTCAACGCAACTGAAAGTTCTTTTTCGCAGTAAGGAGATTTCATGTATTCCTCAGAGAGGATAGGTATAAACGCCTTTGAGTATTCTAAAAATTCATTCATTTTTGAGATGAAATCGTCCCCTGGTCGGATATCCCATGCTTGTATATTGGTTGTGTAGCCAAAATTTTCCAAAGTCCCCGCTACCCATTTTGCCCATTTTTTGTCGGCTTTGTTATAGCTTATGAAAAAGTCTCTTGTATCTTTCTCCATTTGAACGCTCATAATCCCCTCACTTCCCACGAATCGCCTAACCACTCGATTCTTCTCCTACAAATCCTTTAATCCAACGAATAAACCTGCGGTTGTCCTTTGCCGCTAACAGGTTCTATATTACGCTTATAAAGGCGGACTTCTCCACTATCATAATCTATCATTATGTTAAAAAGTTGCAAAATATCCGTGCCGAAAAGGGTACGCATATCCGATTCCAACGAAAAATATATTTCGCATTGCTGTATCTCACTATCTTCAAACATGAGGGAGATGTCTGGGAGATACCTAAGTTGTATAGACGTTCCGTCCGCTGTTGTTACGTTTTTCTTCGTGTATCTCGGGCAATTCTGCAAAAATTCCTGCGTGTAACCCAAGTTCGCCAAATGTTCGTGGTTTATAATGGTCAAAGTTGCCCCAGTATCTACCTTGAACTCAACCTCGCCGTGCGAAAGATGGTCGGCTTTTAGTACGTTAATGTTGGTGAGGATTTTCCCGTCTTCGTCTTCCGCAAATTTAAGGATAATCGGGGGTATTTTATCATTTGTCATCTGCCCTCTGCCGCCTCTTCTAAACTGTCATATGTCCACAATCCGCCTATTTCAATAGGATTGTCGCTAAAATCGCCTTTTACAATCGCAATCGTCCCCATTGTCTTCCCGAGGGAAAGGCGAATTTCCTGTGCCTCTTCCTCGGTGTCCGTGTGGGCGTAAATTTCGCCTATCGTCTCGTGCATCGCAAATTCGGGTCCACATTGCAGATTGACAAGCACCGTCCAACATTTAGGATAATGTATCGAAACATTGTATAAACACGTTTTATTTCTTTTTTTCGTCTGCACATTCATAATTTTCTCCTCTAAATTGAGCCAAACCCAACTAACAAACCCCCTACTTCCCCCGAATCGCCTTAACCACCCGATTCCGCTCCTCCAAATCCTTAATCGTAACGACAGACCGAAAATTATTCTCATGCAGGAGTGCGGCAACCGCTTTCGCCTGCGAGTCGCCGATTTCGAGATAAATCGCCCCGCGCGGCAACAAAAATTCATGGCAATCCTGAATAATGCGGCGGTAAAACGCCAAACCGTCCGCACCGCCGTCCAACGCTGACACTGGCTCTTTCTGTACCTCGGCGGGCAGCTCGGCAATCTCCGCTGTCGGGATATACGGCGGATTCGCCGTGATACAGCTGAATCGCCCCGTTATCCGCTCGAACAAATCCGACTGCACCACGCTGATACGGGCGTGATTGCCGTTCAAATCGACATTTTCCCGTGCAAACGCCAACGCCGTCTCGCTCACGTCTGACAACGTAACCACCGCAAACGGGCAGAATTTCGCTATACTTATGCCGATACAGCCCGTCCCCGTGCAGAGGTCGAGAACGGCGGGCATTTTCGGCAACGTGCTCACGAACGCAATCGCCTCCTCTGCCAGTATTTCCGTGTCTTTGCGGGGGATTAACACGCCAGGCCCGCATTTCATTGTCAAGCCCATAAAATCCCAGTCGCCTAGGATATATTGCAACGGAGTCCCGTTCTGCCGCTGTTTTAACAGGAACAAAAAGAAATCCGCCGCCGTTTCCGTCAGTTCCGTGTCGGGCAGGGAAAGGCGGATTTGCGTGGGTGTTAAGCCAGTCGCTTTCTCGATTATCCAAATCGCTTCGTGGCTGTTGCACATTGAAAATGCCTGTTTTAGTGTCATGGCGCAATTACCAACGGCTTTTCGCTGTCCCTTTCGTTGGTTTCACGTTCTAGCACTGCTTTTAGGGCAGAAACGGCAACCTCAATCTGCCCGTCGTCAGGCTCTCTGGTGGTCAGCTGTTGCAGTCGCATCCCTGGGAATGAGATTATTTTCACGAATGAGCTTTTGCTCTTGCCCGCAAGGCGGATTATTTCATACGAAAAGCCCGCAATCACGGGGATTAGCACCAGTCGGGTCAGCAGCCGCACAAGAGGATCGGGCGTGGATACGAATGTGAACACCACAATCGAGATGAACATGACAATCAGCAGGAAACTCGTGCCGCAGCGTTTGTGCAGACGGGAGCATTTGCGGATATTTTCGACGGTCAAATCGAGCTGACTCTCGTATGCGTTAATGGTTTTATGCTCTGCGCCGTGGTATTCAAAGACCCGTGCGATGTCCTTCGAGCGGGAAATGAGCAGGATATAACCCACGAAAATGACCAAACGAAGCAAGCCCTCGATAATGCCCAGCAAGGCGGGGTTGGCGTTCGTGAGGGAGAACAAAAACCCGCCAATCCAGAGCGGCAACAAAATAAAAATAAGCACAGCCATTGCCACAGCCAGTAAAATACTTATTTGCATGAGAATGTCGTTGGCACGGTCGCCCAGCTTGCGTTTGAGGAATTTTTCAAAATTGCCCTCTTCGAGTTCGCCGTCCGTGGCAATTTCGGCGGATTCCGTCAGCGAGAGTACGCCGATTTTCATAGCCGATCCAAACGCTATTATCCCTCGTAAAATCGGGATTTTGCGGGCGACGGTGGAGGTTGGAGAGGTCGGTTTAGTTATCGTATGCTCCACAACGGCAATATCGCCGCTGGGCTTGCGTACCGCCATGGCGTAAATCTGTTTGCCTCGCATCATAACGCCTTCCATGACGGCTTGTCCGCCATAGAAGTGGGAATCTTGGGCGTTCATTACTTGTCAACAATTTCCAGGGATTTGTCTAGGTAGGATTTTTCGTCGTTGCGTAAACCAGGGATTGTGTTCGACAAGAGAGGTTGTGTTTCGGAGCTTACCATTGCTGTGGCTTCGCCCACCTGGTAGCGGCCGTTTAGCTGCCCGCCTTCGTCTACTATGATCGAATTTGTCTTGATGTCGCCGTTTACACGAGCGGTGGGGGAGATGTGCAACACGCCCTCGCACTCGATGTTGCCACGTACCAGACCCGCAACTACAATGTATTTCGCACGTATAGTACCCTCGATGCTACCCGTTTCGCCTAAAATCAAGCTACCGTCTAGATCGACGTTGCCTAAAAATACGCCGTCAATCCGTACGGATTCCCGACCAGTCAGGACAGCCGCTTCTATCGTTATTCCTTTACCTATGACGGTTCCAGGGGCTTCCACTTGAGGTGCTACTGTTTTTTTTCCAAACATAATATTTTGTCCTTTCTCAAATTACTTGATAAAATCATTATAACACATTTTTTGGAGTTTATAAAATAATTTTTTTGCGGTGTATGGTATTTTTATACGGTCTGAATTTTGGCAATACAAAGCCCCCTGCCAATATTGGCAGGGGGAGTTTTTGAATCCTCAAAGTACTTTCTTCAAATTGTTGAGAGCTGCCTTTAGCGTATCGGTGGGGCAAGCGATGTTCATTCTGAAGAAACCAGCCCCCTCTTCGCCAAAAGAGATGCCGCTACTCAACCATAACCCAGCATTTAAGAGCATTTCATCCAGTTCCTGATGAGGGAGGTTAAACGCTGTGAAATCTAGCCACATGAGATATGTCGCCTCGGGCTCAATCATCTTGACCTTTGTCGTATCGGCAAGGAATTTTTGTATTAGCCTGATATTGCTCTGCAAATGTTTTTTCAAATGTGCAAGCCAGCTACCGCCGTGCAGATAGGCACTTTTACAGGCGGCAAGCCCCATTATGTTGAGTCTATTATGCCCTAATTTATCCATTTCATGTGTGAATTTCACTCGCAAAGCCTCGTTTGGTATGAATATATTTGAGCATTGCAAGCCAGCAAGATTAAAGGTCTTGCTGGGGGCGGTGCAGATGATTGCGTTCTGTGCAAAATCCCTACACACATTCGTAAACATATGATGTTTCAAGCCATTGTAAACGATGTCGCAATGTATTTCGTCCGAAATGACGATGCAACCGTATTTTAGGCAAATTTGCCCCATTTTATAAAGTTCATCTGCCGTCCATACTCGAGCAACGGGATTGTGCGGGCTGCACAAGATGAATATTTTCACATTTTCGTCCCGTATTTTCCGTTCAAAATCGTCAAAATCGATGTAATATTTGCCATTTTCGTAAATTAGCGGATTATTTATCAATTTGCGGTCATTTCTAGTAATTATCGGCTCGAAAGAATGGTAGATGGGTTTTTGCAACAGCACGGAGTCGCCCTCATCTGTAAACGCTCGAATCGCCATCGCCATTGCATACAGGATACTGGGCGTTTTGATTATCCAATCGGGTTCACTACGAAAACCAAAATTGCTCAAGAACCAGCCCATCACGGCATGGTTATAGTCGTCTTTTGTATCCGTATATCCATAAACGGCGTGTTCGGCACATTTCATCAGGGCTTCTTCCACTTCTTCTGGCACTTTAAAGTCCATATCGGCAATCCAAAGCGGTATAGCATTCGCAGGTTTCCCCATTTCACGGGCATAATCATACTTAACAGAATTAGTATTCCGCCTATCCACCAACTCATCAAAATTATACATCACTAACACCTCTAAGACCGTGGGGCTCTGCCCCACACCCCGCAAGGGGGCTCGCCCCCTTGACCCCCTTCGTTCGTTATTTTTTGGCTCGTGGCTTTCCAATATGCTACTGCAAATTTATAGCGATTGTGTGGGGATATGTGTTATCCATCATAACTGCTAAAAATTGCGTAGCAATTGGAACATAGCCGAGAGCCAAGTAAAACGAACATCGGGGTCAAGGGGCGCGCCCCTTGCGGGGGTCTGGGGGCTGGCCCCCAGCGGGGTGTGGGGCAGAGCCCCACGGTCCTAATCTTTAAATTTGTTGTAAAGCCTTTTTGGCAGCTTTTTGTTCTGCCTCTTTTTTGGTGCGACCGTTGCCGTTGCCTAAAATTCTACCCTCGTGAGAAACCGTTACCATAAAAAGTTTTTCGTGATCTGGACCTTCTTGGTTTACTAGAATGTACTCAAGAGGTGTTCGGCTTTTTTTTTGAATTTTTTCCTGTAACATCGTCTTTGCATCAAGAGTGCTTGCCAAAGTCCTGTCCTTTTTGCTAAATATGGCGTTGATAAAATTTTGTGCCCCAACCAAACCGCCGTCCAAAAATATTGCACCTATTATAGCCTCTAAAACATCGGCTAGAATAGAGTCCTTTTTTTCTCCGCCTGTCAACATCTCGCCGCGACTCATCCTGATATGCCCGCCTATGCCGAGCCGTTTGGCTCGGTTGGCTAAACTTTCAGTGCAAACTAAGCTTGCTCTCATCCTAGTAAGCTCGCCCTCTTTTAGGTTGGGATTCTCTCGGTAAAGTATATCGCTTATGAGTAGCTCCAAAACAGCATCGCCCAAAAACTCCAGACGTTCGTTTGAGGCGGTATGCGACAAATTTTGTTCGTTTACCAAGGAGCTGTGTGTTAGGGCTTGTTTTAGGAGGTTGGGGTTTTTGAATGTGTAGTCAAGTTTGAGCATCTAAGACTCCAAAGCCTTTTTTATGTGATTCACAGCATCGCCTACAGTCTTTATGTTTTCAGCCTCGCTGTCGTCAAATTCCATGCCAAAAACCTCTTCAAGATCGGTTATTATTTGGAAAATATCCAAAGAATCCGCTCCCAAATCCTCAACAAAGGTCGTTTCCAGCGTTATCGAATCTTTCGTTATGTTGCTGCCCGCCACGCTCATCTGCGAGAGTATCACTTCTCGTATCTTTTCAAATTCCATGATGTGTCCTTTCTAATTTCAACCCGCCCTCACGCAGCAAAACCCAAAAAAACAAATTTAAAGTTTGTCCACTTTACAAAGTGGCGGGGGTGTGGGGG
>WRKH01000286.1 GCA_009778175.1 Turicibacter sp. | reverse complement strand
CGGGCGAACAGAGTTCGCCCCTACGGGCGGTGGTGTAGGGGCGAACTCTGTTCGCCCGTCCGTCCCTATAAATCGTTAAAGTTAATGACATTAGGATGGTATCCGCCCCTACGTTAATGTTATCGCCAAATTATGAGACATTCGGCAGTCAATCTAAACGACTCTACAACGACAACCCCGCCAAATATCCAGCAAATTCCTCTCGCTCCGCTTCATTTTGCCCCGTTGGCACAGCTGCCGCCATTGCTTTCGCCGAAAATTTCAAACCTGTAAAAGCCGCCTCTGCCGCCTCTATCCAAACGGTATCCATAGCATCGGAATATAGCGTAGCCTTGTCAATCACGCCGTCCACTACTGTCAAGTGCATTTCAATTTCGCCAAACGAGAACCGTCTCCGTATCGCAAAATCAAAATACGAAACCGTACCCAACCGCCAAGCATCTGATTCGTAAAAAGCAGCCAATTCAGTCCATTCCTGTTTGTCAATCAAGCCCATATCAAACGGCTCTAGCTTTTCGCCATAAACCTCCGCCAAAGCGACCTCGAGTGCCGCTTTCATCTTCTGCGGCGTAATCTCGTTGTTCAATTCCGACAAATTAATAACCCGACTTCTTACCGAATCCACGCCTTTCGCCGCTAATTTCTCGGGCGCGGGGGCAAGAAATTTTGCCAGCCGCCCCATATCCGATTTTATAAGCACCGTTCCATGATGCAGCGAATGTGTCGCCTGTTTCAGGAAAGCATTACCAGAAAATTTCTTCCCATCCGCCAAAATATCGTTCCGACCAGAGTGGACAACATCGATTCCGAATGTTGCTGCTGCCACTTTAATAACATCAACGTGCTTAAAAACGTCATAAACTCCATTCGGGGCAACGAACGAAAAATTCAGATTACCCAAATCATGGTAAACTGCACCGCCGCCCGTGGTACGCCGTGCCAATCTACCATTCTCCGCCGCAAAAGCCTCCAATCTACATTCTCGCCAAGCATTTTGATGCCGTCCAATAACAACAGTATTTTCATTCTGCCAAAGATACATAACAAGCCCATCAACGCCCGCTTTCAAAATCAAATTCTCCAGCGCCAAATTCTCATAAGGATTACAACAATCCGTAGTATAAAAATAAATCATCTCTAAACCTCCTAAAACCGTGGGGCTCTGCCCCACACCCCGCAAGGGGGCAAGCCCCCTTGACCCCCAACATTCGCTTTTGTTGTTACCATGGATTCCCGTCAATCGTTTCAAATTTGTAGTTGTTTACTGGAAATCCACGAGCCAAGTAAAACGAAAGTTGGGGTCAAGGGGCTAGCCCCTTGCGGGGGTGTGGGGGCAGAGCCCCCACGGTTTTGTCTTTTATCTTTTGTTTACGTGTACGGCTTGACCGTAGAAGTCTTCGGCTGCTTCTAGGATGCTTTCGGTGAAACTGGGGTGAGGGTGGATTAGAGTGGCTATGTCGTGGGGAGTTTGTTTGGATTTTATCGCTAATGCTAACTCGCTTATCATGTCGCTTGCGTGTGGGATTACTAAAGCCGCCCCTAAAATTTGTGAAGTCTCCTTGTCAGCGATTAGCTTGACAAAACCTCGACCTGCATCCTCGATTATGCACTTTGGATTGCCCGCCGTTACGTATTTGCTAACCTTTATGGGTATGTTTTTTGCTTTTGCTTCGTCCTCGGAAAGCCCGACTACCGCTATTTCTGGGGAACAGTAGATGCAAGAGGGGATTGTGTCCAAATCTACGGGCGGGGTTTGGTTCGCTATTACCGCCACGCAATTTGTCGCCTGTGCCGAGGCAAAATGGGCAAGCTGAATATTCTCGGAAACACAATCGCCTATGGCGTAAATATTAGGCAGGTTTGTGCGGAAATTGCTGTCGATTAAAATGCCGCCGTCTGTGCCTAGGGCTAAGTCGGGTAGCTCCACGCCTTTTAGTGTAGGCTTGCGACCCGTGGCAATGAGGATGCCGTCGAATTCCAATTCCGAGATTTCGTCCTTGCGATTGACCTTTATCTTGTAAAGTTGGTCGGTCTTTGAAATTTCTTCCACGCTTGATGATGTTAGCACGGTAATGCCCTTTTGCTTAAAATTCTGTGCAAGACCCGTGCCGATGTCCTTGTCAAGCATGGCGAGCAGACGCGGCTGAAATTCAACGATTGTAACGTCCGCACCCAAGTTTGCGAAAATATCGGCAAATTCCACGCCGATAACGCCGCCGCCCACAATCACGAGACGTTTGAATTTGTGCGGATACGCCAACAATTCGTTGCTAGTCAGCACGCCAGCCGTCCTTCCGAGTCCCTCAATCGGCGGCATGGACGGCACAGAGCCCGTGGCAATGATAATATTCTTGCCCTCGATTGTGAGTTCGCCGCCAATTACGACTTTGCCCGCTTCTTTGATAACGCCCTGACCCTTGTGGTAGTCAATTTTGTTCGTCTTTATAAGCGTTTCGATCCCAGCGACCAATTTCCCGACGATTTCCTCTTTTCGCCGATACATTTTTTCGATGTCAACCGTTACGTCCAGTTCTCTATGCAGTCCTGCAATATGCAGAAAAGTTTTCGTTGGAATACAGCCTCTTTGCAAACAAGTACCGCCTAATTCATTAGAGACAAGAGCTGTTTTCAAGCCCGCTTTTGCCCCTCGTATAGCTGCCACATACCCTCCAGGTCCGCCGCCCAACACAATCAAATCATACATTCTTACCCTCCTAAACCTAAAACCGTGGGACTCCGCCCCACACCCCGCAAGGGGACTTTTCGTCATACCCCCTTGACCCCCAACTTTCGTTCCACTTGGCTCCTTGGCATTGCCCAATCACTTCAAATTTGTAACGATTTTCGGGGTCAAGGGGTACTCCTTGCGGTTTTTCTACCAGACTACCTTCGGCTTCCTCGCCGCCAAAACCTCATCTGGTCGCCCTATCGGCGTATTTTGCGGATGCTTCACAAATTTTTCAGGATTAGCCATCGCCTCGTCATACAGCCGATTATAATCATCCGCTACCTGATCCAACGTCTCCTTGCCCTCCGTCTCCGTAGGCTCTACCATCAACGCCTCCTTGACAATAAGCGGGAAATATATCGTCGGTGCCATCATGCCGTGGTCTAGCATCGCTTTTGCCAAATCTTTCGCAGTTACATTATGCTCCGCCGCCTCTTTTTCCATGCTCATTACAAACTCGTGCATACATAAGCCTGTGTTAGACATCGCAAACCGCTCGGAAAGCCGATGTTGTAAGTAATTCGCATTTAAAACAGCGTGCTTGCTCATCAATGGAATCCCGTTGCCGCCGTACGACATTATATACGACAACGCCCGCAAGACCACCAAAATATTACCGTAAAACGATAAAATTCTGCCGATTGTCTTGTCGCCTTGCTCCGAAATTTCTAAGAAATTTTCCTCTCGGGTAAGAATGGGCGTTGGCAGATATTCGTGCAAGAAATCCTTGCAGCCAATCGCTCCGCAGCCAGGTCCGCCGCCGCCGTGGGGCGTGGAAAACGTCTTGTGCAGGTTCAAATGAACGCAGTCAAAACCCATGTCGCCTGGACGAATTGTGCCAGCGATGGCGTTCAAATTCGCACCGTCATAATAACACAGCCCGCCCTCTTCGTGTACGAGACGGGTTATTTCTTCAATATCCTCCTCGAAAATGCCCAGCGTGTTCGGGTTCGTTAGCATAATGCCCACGATTTGCCCCTTGTTCGCTGCAATCGCCGCCCGCAACTCGTCCATGTCAACACAGCCCTTTGCGTTCGAGGGCAGATTTACGGACTCCATGCCGCACATACTGACTGTTGCGGGGTTTGTGCCATGTGCCGAGTCAGGCACTAACACCTTCGTCCGCTTTTCGCCCTTGGTCTCAAAATGCCGCTTGAACATCATTAAACTGCACAATTCACCATGTGCACCAGCCGCCGGCGTGAACGACATATGATCCATGCCCGTGATTTCTTTGAGATAATCGGCAGTGAGAGCAATGGCTTTCAAAATGCCCTGCACCTCCGAGGCGGGTTGTAATGGGTGCAAGCCTGTAAATCCAGGCAGGGAGGAGACTTTTTCGTTGATTTTCGGATTGTATTTCATTGTGCAGCTGCCCAGCGGATAAAAGCCGTCGTTTACGCCAAAAGTTCGGGATTCGAGGGCAGAATAATGCCGACAGAGCTCCGTTTCGGAAATTTCTGGCAGGATCGGCGGTTTCGCACGGCGAAATTTGTCAGGTACTTTTTTCTGCGGCACATCGCCTGGCTCTAAATAGTGGCTACGCCGCCCTGGTACGCTTTTTTCTATCAATAATTTCATAAAATCAACTCCTTAATACGCTTATCATATCGTCAACATCTCGTACGCTGTTCTGCTCCGTGGCACACCACAAAATATGGTCGTCATCCAACGGCAACCCGCCCAAAATGCCATTTTCAGCCAATTTTTTAACGACTTCGTGGGCGTTGGGTGTTTTGGTAACAAATTCATGGAAAAATTCGCCCGTATACAACGGCACATGACCGATGCTTGCCAATTTTTCCTGTAAATAATGGGCTTTCGAGTACGTCTGTTCAGCCACTTCCGCCAGCCCAACAGGTCCCATCGCCGCAAGATAACAAGCCGCCGTCAAGGCACAAAGAGCCTGATTACTGCAAATATTACTGGTCGCCGTCTCTCGGCGGATATGTTGCTCCCGAGCTTGCAAAGTCAGCACAAACGCACGCCGCCCCTGATCGTCCACGGTTTCGCCAGCCACCCGCCCAGGAATCCGCCTAAGCATTTTATCCGTACAAGCCAAGAATCCCAAATAAGGCCCGCCAAAACTAAGCGGAATCCCCAGCGGCTGCCCTTCGCCCACGGCAATATCAGCCCCGCACTCGCCAGGACTCTTCACAATCGCCGCCGCAATGGGGTAACTATACACAATCAGCTTCGCCTTTTTCGCCTTAACAACCTCGGCAATCGCCTCAACGTCCTCCAACAGCCCGAAATAATTCGGTTGTTGCACAACAACAGCAGCCGTTTTCTCGTCAATCGAAGCCGCCAACGCATCCACATCAACAAGCCCGTCTTTATGCGGAATTTCAGCACTAACAGCATCAGCCGCCCAAGCATAAGTCGCCACAGTCTGCCGAACCAGCGGGTTGACATTCGTGGGCAAAATGACCTTATTCCGCTTATTATCACGGCACATGGTGAACGCCTCCGCCGTCGAGCTAGCCCCGTCATAAATGGAGGCATTAGCCGCCGACATACCCATAAGCCCGCTAATCATGCTTTGAAATTCAAAAATGGCTTGCAAAATTCCCTGACTGACCTCAGGTTGATATGGCGTGTAGCCCGTCTTAAACCGCTCTTTATTAGCCATTTCAGGCACAACAGCGGGGATATAATGATTATAAGCGCCCGCACCTCGGAAAATGGTCCGATAAACTTTATTTTTCCCAGCAAGGTCAGAAAACGTATTCATAATGCCCTGTTCCCCCATCGAGGGCGGCAAATCCAATTTCCCGATTTTAAGCCCCTCAGGCAACCCAGCATAAAGGTCATCTAAATTTTTCAGACCCAACGCTTCCAACATTTCCTTAACTTGCAAGTCTGTATTAGGTAAATACATATTATACTCCTTTCTTAAAACCTAAAACCGTGGGGGCTCTGCCCCCACACCCCCGCAAGGGGCTAGCCCCTTGACCCCAACATTCGCTTTTGTTGTTACCATGGATTCCCGTCAATCGTTTCAAATTTGTAGTGGTTTGTGGGAATCCACGAGCCAACAAAGACGAAAGTTGGGGGTCAAGGGGGCTTGTCCCCTTGCGGGGTTTGGGGCAGAGCCCCAAGGTTTTTATATTTATACGGTTTTTAAGTAATCTTCGTATTGGTCGTGGTTCATTAGATCGGCGGTTTCGGTTATAGAGGAGGCTTCGATAATCCAGGCGTTGTAGGGGTCTTTGTTGATTAGGTCGGGTTCGTCTTCGAGAGCCTCGTTTATGGCTGAAATTTCGCCGTCCACGGGGGCGTATATGTGTGAGACGGCTTTGACACTTTCAATGTCGCAACAGGAATCGCCCAAGGTTAGAGCGTCTCCTATGTCGGGAAAGCCGATGTATACGATGTCCCCCATCGCATTTTGGGCATAGTCTGTTAAGCCGATTTTGGCAGTGCCATCGGCTAATGATACCCATTCGTGTTGCTTGGTGTAGCTTAGATTTTTTGGATCCATTTTTCTCTTCTCCTTTTCGTGGTTCTTATATTAAAATTTTTTAACGCAAAATTGTCTAACTCGTGCAAATATGGGAATATGCGGGCGGATAATATCCGCCCCTACGCAAACCCCGCAAAATAACTTCCCCTAAACCAATAAAAATGTGCGGGGTCAAGGGGGCGCGCTCCCTTGCGGGGTTTGGGGCAGAGCCCCAAGGTCTTAAAGCTTGTAGAAAGGTAGTTCTGTGAATTCGCAGGTGATGCGGCGACCACGTACTTCGGCGTAGAGGGTGGTGTTTTCTGTGGATTTGTCGATTAGTGCCATTGCGTATGCACCGTCCATGTAGGGTAGGAAAGTGCCAGAGGTTACTGTGCCGATTGGGGTCGTGGAGTCGGGGGCGGCGTAAAGTAGTGTGTTTTCTCGAACAATGCCTTTTCCCGTTACCTTTAAGCCACGGCGTGTGCGGTTGACGGGCTTGGCTAGTAGGGCTGTTTTGCCGATGAATTCTTTTTTTGTCTTGATTGCAAAGTCGAGCGAGGCCTCGTATGGGTTTGAGGTGTCGTCCATTTCGTGCCCGTAAAGCGGCATGGCTGCTTCGAGGCGGAGTGTATCCCGAGAACCCAAGCCGCAGAGGGCTAGGTTGTGGGGCTTGCCGTGCTCGATTAGGAGTTCCCATAAACGGGTGGCGTATTCGTTTTTGAAATAAATTTCGTAGCCGAATGAGCCTGTGTAGCCCGTTTGGGAAATCATGCAGGGCATATCTTGGATTGTCGTTTCGAGAAAAGTGTAGTATTTTGCGGGTAGTGCGGCGGCGAGTGGCGTGAGAATATCGTTGGATTTCGGGCCTTGTAGGGCAATTTGGGAAATTTCTGACGAAACGTCGGTTATGACTGTGTTGCCTACGAGGTTGGATTTTACCCAGTTAAAGTCTTTTTCGTGGTTGGCAGCGTTTACGACTAGCCAGTATGTGTCGTTGCCATAGTTGTAAACGAGCATATCATCCACCACGCCGCCCGACTCGTTAAGCATGAGCGTATAGCGGACTTTACCAGGTTCGAGTTTCGCCATGGCGTTGGTGGAAATGAGCGAGACTGTGTTAATTGCATCCGTGCCAGTCAGCTTGATTTCAGCCATGTGGCTAACGTCAAAGATGCCCGCTGCCTTGCGGACGGCTAGATGTTCTTCTTTTAGGCTGGTGTATGTTACGGGCAGGTTATAGCCCGCAAAGTCCACCATTTGCCCATTGTACTTGATGTGCATATCGTATAATGCGGTTTGTTTCATTGTTACACCTCCGATTTGGTTTTTTATAACCCCTAAAACCAACTCCTGGATTACCCTGTCGAGCGTACGTTTCTGTATTTTTGCATATTTTTGTATTTTTTTACATTTTTTTGTTTTATAGCGGTGTTAGGGGGAGTGCCTTGCAATTATTATCTTATAGGATTTTTTGTTAAATGTCAAAAAAATTGAAAAAAATTCCGATTGTCGAGCAAGGGCTGGTTATCGACAAATTGCACATCGTTGCACATTGTTTCGCAACGGCGGCACAACACGTATTTTCCCATATTTTTCACCAACGAGTAGCTAGATTTGTCTTTCTCAACACGTACTCGGCTGCCTGACGTTGACCGCACAGCGGCTGTTCGTATGGGACAAGCCAATAAAAACAAAAAACCGCCCACATTATAAAAACGTGGGCGATCTTTTAAAGAAATTTAGAATTGCAAAGTAGACAAGTCCACAGAATGTCGTGCATATCCAAGCCCTCTGTCCACTATATAATCCCTCATGCGGATAAAAGCGGTACGTTCGGCAGGACTCATGTTGGTAATAGCTTCAATGACGTTTAGTCCAGGTTGTAAAAACCTATCCAAACCAAACTGCGAGAAAAGCCCTATTATCTCTTGACGAGCAGCGAAGTTGCCATCATTCCCCAACTCCAATTTCATTGTAAAGACATCAAACGCAGCCACTCGAGATTCCGCTTGAAATGCGAATAATTCAGGCAACTTAAAAATTTCGATAACGGCGTTCCAAGCCTCGTCTTCTTGTGCCTTTGCTTCGATTCCTGCCCGAAACTCGCTAAACGTCTTTTTTTCATTGTCATCTAAACCTGCCCTTATAACGCCGTTTTGCCCCAAGGCAAAGTTTATTTGATGATTGTTGTTGTTTACTGTAACATTCATGTGTTCCACCTACCTTAAATTTTATTAAATTGGTTTGGGGAGTTACCCTTTCCAAACTCGATTTTTAATAGTATAACATATGTCGAAATAAAATGCAACGATTTTTAATATTTTTCAAATATTTTTTTAAAAATACATGACAAGCACAAATAATGTAATTAGGTATGCCGATTTTACAGTAGATTGATATTGGTCAGAACGCAGTAACCAAGTCCTTGATTCCACGTTTATCCCCAAAACCCACCTCTCCTCACAACATCATACATCATCCTAAAATTTTAACAACTAAACCAACTCCAACTCCCTAACATCGACTAGCTGCCGACTCGCCACCCAAGCCCACTCCAACGCCCCAACTGGACGGATTCTGTCAATATCTTTAAGAAACAGCCCATCGTATTCCCAGCCCTCTATATCCTCGAAATCCCAGGCTAAATCGTCATACACCTCATTTTTATAAGCCGCTACTCCTGTAAATCTCACGCCCTCTTTTGTGATAATTTCTAGCCTAATTCCTTGAAAAGTCGCATTTTCTAGCAACGTATGTAATTCTGAAAACATAATAACCTCCTTTTATTGAATTATGATAACTCTTTTCGGGCTTTTCCTGGATTGAGTGGCACAACATGAGTACCCTCGCCTGAATAAGCTATTCTAAACACATCTGTATCAATGTATTTTTGCAAACTTTTAACCCATGCTTGACCTATTATTTTATCCGCTTGCACAATTTCAGTAGGATATTTTGCGTTGGGTAATTTTTTGATTTCCCCTGTGCCTTTGTATTTATCCACAAGTGCTTGTGGGTCTACATTTTTGTTGAGTTTAGAGGGTTCATTGAGCAAATCGTCTTTCTGCATGGATTGCCGCTTTTGCTCAAATTCGTGCGTTCCCTCAATATGCTTGCGTTGTGCCCCCTTTTTTATCTTTGACGGATAAATTTCATGTAGAATTTTCAGCCTTTCTTCTCCCATATAACACCCACTTTTACCTCTTATTTTTATCAATTCCCAACCCCTTGAAAAGTCGCATTTTCCAGCAACGTATGTAATTCTGAAAACATACTACTCCCATTCAATATCCTCAAACTCCACCGCCTCTCCCCTAGCAAGCTCCGCCCTGGCGGCGGCTATGTCAGCTATATCCTCGGCGGTCGCTACATCATCAGAAATTATCTTTTTCAACTTCAACAACTCCACCCCCTCACAACACCATCTCGATAGCAGGTTTAAGGTCATTATTATCCTCAATCCGCAACATCCGTATATCCTCAACACTAGCAGAAAACCACGGATATTTTTTGGCTAATTCCTGCACGGCAATAACGCACCTAACAGCATCCACTTTCTGTGCGTCTCCGAAATAAACTGAACCCTGCTGTCTCGTGAATCCGTGGGCATTTAGCACCTTTTTTATATCAGTATACGCATTTGTGTACGTAGGACTGCCGTACGTCTTTGACAATGTGTCTTGCTCCAAATCAAAAGCTATTGCATACATAAAAATCCCTCCCTAAATTCTGAATTTCATTATACCGCATTTTAACCATTTTGTAAAGGGGGCGGAAAAAATCCGCCCCCAATCGCCTTACCCCTCGCTCCGCTCGCAGCGCTGATTGCCAACCGTACAAGAAGTCTTGCAAGCCGACTGACAAGATGCCTGACACTCGCCGCAACCTTGCCCAACCTCGCTACTCTCCGCATTGCCTGTATATATCGTCTTTATATGCTCCATCTGCTAAATCTTCTCCCTCTTCGTATAGGTCGTGTGCAACAGCTCATGTGCCAAATGTCCGCCGCGCTCGCCCAAGAAATCTTTGTAAAGCTCGATAATCTCGGGATTCTCGCAGGATACACGAATCGCCTTGCCCTTGTCCTCTTCGTATATCGCATTCGCACGCTTTTGCAATATGCTGAAATTGCTGTTGTGGAACGGCTGACCGCCGCCGCCGATACAGCCTAACGGACACGCCATTATCTCTATTGCATGAACGTCAACCTTGCCGTCTCGCACGTCCTCTAACAACTTCTTCGCATTGCCAAGCCCATGTGCAATCGCAATCTTTATCGGCTTTCCGCCCACGGAAACCTCCGCCTGACGAATCCCCTCAAGCCCACGCAATTCCGTGAAATCTATCTTGTCGGGCATTTTGCCGTCCAGCCAATACGCCGCCGTCCGCACAGCCGCCTCGATAACTCCGCCTGTTGTGCCGAAAATCACGCCTGCGCCTGTCGATTCGCCCATCATTTTGTCGAAATCCCCGTCTGGCAATGCCGCAAAATTCATGCCGCTCTCTCGTATCATCGCCGCCAACTCGCGTGTCGTGATGACGTAGTCGATATTGCTCTTGTCTTTCGACTTCAACTCGTCTCGGCGAGCTTCATATTTCTTCGCCAAGCACGGCATAACCGACACAACCACCATTTTCGCAGGGTCAATATTCAACTTTTTCGCCAAATACGTTTTCGCAATCGAGCCGAACATCTCGTTTGGCGAGCGGCACGTGGACGGAATGTCAAGCAAATCAGGGAATTGATGCTCAATGAATTTTACCCAAGCAGGACAGCAGCTGGTCAAAATCGGAATCCGACCCTTGCCCTCCAAGCGGTTGAGAAATTCTTGTGCCTCTTCCATGATTGTTAAATCCGCCGCAAAGTCCGTGTCCATGACCTTGTCGAATCCCATACGCCGCAAAGCCGTTACCATTTTCCCAGTAACAAGCGTGCCGGCAGGCATTCCGAAAGCCTCGCCGAGTGCCGCGCGGATCGCTGGAGCGGTCTGCACCACGACAAATTTATCGGGATCGCTTATCGCCGCCCATACATTCGCCGTTTCGTTGACCTCGGTCAACGCGCCAGTTGGGCATACGGAAACGCATTGTCCGCAGAATGTGCAAGCCGTGTCAATCATCGGCAACTCAAACGCACTGCCCATGACCGTTTCAAAGCCACGATGTACGGTCGAGTAAACGCCGACAGCTTGCACCTCGTTGCACATCGTTTCGCAACGGCGGCACAACACGCATTTTTCCATATTTTTCACCAACGAGTAGCTGGATTTATCTTTTTCAACACGTACTCGGCTGCCCTCGTATGGGTTCTCGTGGATGCCCATTTGACCAGCTATGCGTTGCAATTCGCAACTCAAATTCCGCTCGCATTTTAGGCAATCTGGTGGGTGGTTCGACAGGAGCAATTCCATGTTCGTCCGCCTGGCGTTGACCGCGCGGCGGCTGTTTGTGTGGATGCTCATTCCGTCGAAAATCTCCGTGGTGCAGGCTGGCATGAGGTTGTGCCGCCCCTCGATTTCCACCATACACACTCGGCACGTGCCGACCTTGTTGACCATCTTGATGTCGTGCATATCTAAATGGCATAAAGTCGGGATTTGTACGCCCACTTTGCGTGCCGCTTCGAGAATTGTCGTCTCGTTCGGCACTTCCAAATCTACGTTATTTATTTTAATATTAGCCATTCTAGTACCCCCTATTCTTTCACAATCGCCTTGAACGGGCATTTATCTTGACAAGCGCCGCATTTGATACATTCTGGTTGCGAAATCGTGTGTACTTTCTTCGTTTCGCCAGCGATACAATCGACTGGGCAAACACGTTTGCACAACGTACAGCCTGTACATTTGTCCGCCAAAATCTTGTATTCGGCAAGTGCGGTACACGTGCCAGCAGGGCATTTGTGGTCTTTTACGTGTGCCAAATATTCGTCCCTGTAATATTTGATGGTTGACAGAACGGGATTCGGCGAGGATTGCCCCAATCCGCACAATGCCGTGTCTTTGATTACTTGGCTTAGCGTTTCGAGTTTGTCCAAATCTTCCTCTTTGCCTTTGCCCTCTGTGATTGCCGTAAGTGTCTCCAAAAGTCGCATATTTCCGACGCGGCAAGGGGTACATTTTCCGCAACTTTCTTCCGCTGTAAACTCTAGGAAGAACCGAGAAATACCGACCATACAGTCGTCTTCGTCCATGACAATCAAGCCGCCCGAGCCCATGATTGAGCCGAGTGCGGCAAGCGATTTGAAATCGACAGGCGTATCCAAAAATTGTGCAGGGATACAGCCGCCTGACGGGCCGCCTGTTTGTGCTGCTTTGAACTGCTTGTCGTCCGAAATGCCGCCGCCGATTGTGTAAATGACATCTCGCAAGGACATTCCCATGGGAATCTCGATAAGTCCCACATTGTTGACTTTTCCAGCGAGTGCGAACACTTTTGTGCCTGGGCTGTCTTCGTTTCCGAAACCTCTAAACCAGTCCGCACCATGCAGGATTATCGGATTGATGTTGGCGAAAGTTTCAACATTGTTGACGTTGGTGGGGCAATCCCACAAGCCTCTTTGGGCTGGGAACGGCGGTTTAATACGTGGTTCGCCACGGCCGCCTTGAATCGAATTCATAAGTGCCGTTTCCTCGCCGCACACGAATGCGCCCGCACCGAGGTACAGCGAGATTTTGAACGAGAATCCGCTGCCCATGATGTTTTCGCCCAGTAAGCCCTTTTCCTCCGCCACTTCGATGGCTTGGTAGAGGCGTTTGACGGCTTTGGGATATTCCGCGCGAATGTAGATAACGCCCTCGTTCGCGCCGATTGCGTAACCGCAGATTGCCATGGATTCCAACACGCTATGCGGGTCGCCCTCCAAGATGGAGCGATCCATAAAAGCGCCTGGGTCGCCCTCGTCGGCGTTGCAGATTACGTATTTTTTGTCGCCCTGTGATTTAGCGGTGAAATCCCATTTCATTCCTGTGGGGAAACCGCCACCACCACGACCGCGCAGACCGCTTGCTTTCACGGTTTCTACGACTTCGGCTGGTTTCATTTCAAACAAAACCTTGCCCAACGCCATGTAGCCATCGCGAGAGATGTACTCCATTATATTGGCAGGGTCAATTATGCCGCAGTTTCGCATTGCTATGCGTACTTGACGTACTTCGCTCATGGAATATATACCTCCTGATCTTTGCCGACAACGGCATCTTCTAAAATCTGGTTGCCTTTAAGGTGTTTCTCGACAATGTCGTGGGCGCGGGCGGCGGTAACGTAACCGTATCTAGTACCCGTACCAGCGGCATCGGAGCCTTTACGCACTTCGACGACGGGCTCGGCATAGCAGTTGCCGTAGCAGCCCGTTTCGACGATTCTGACGTTAGACAGACCTAATTTTTTCACGTCGTCGTGAATGATTGTTAAAACTTCATCAGCGCCCGCCGCCACGCAGCAGGTAGCCATACCGACGACAACGACCCATTCATCGGGCTTGCCTTGACCCTCTTGTTGGGCTTGTTTTTGGAGATTTTTCATCTCGTCCCAGGATTTTACCTTTGCCATACAATCACCTCCCTTTAATGTTCGCTATTCAGCTTGATATATTCTTCGACGATAGTTTTAACGTCCGATTTGGTAACGCGGCCGTAGGTTTTTTCGTTGACCATGACGACAGGCGCGAGGCCGCAGGCTCCGACGCAACGTACGCCGTCCAGGGTGAACAAATAGTCCTCCGTGGTGCCTTTGTGGTCGAGTTTCAGCTCTTTGGCGAACTCAGCCATGATAGCCTCTGCGTTACGCACATAACACGCCGTGCCTAAGCACATATTTATCTTGTACTTGCCCAATTTTTCCAGGGAAAAAAGGGAGTAGAACGTAGCCACGCCGTAAACTTTCGAGGCGGGGACGTTGATTTTGCGTGCGATGTGCAGCTGTACATCCTCTGGGAGATACCCATAGATCTCTTGCGCTTTGTGCAATGTCGGGATCAGCGCGCCGTCTTTTGTGGGTAGCGCATCTAAAAATGCGTCTATCTCCGTAAAATCATGCGATTTTACTGCGGGTTGTGCCATTTGAAATCCTCCTTTGTTAAACATACTCACTAAACACTTGTTTAACGCTTTTTTTAAGTATAACACAAAAAAATAAAACTTGCAAAAAAAATTAAAACCGTGGGGCTCTGCCCCACACCCCGCC
>WRKH01000285.1 GCA_009778175.1 Turicibacter sp. | reverse complement strand
AGAGCCCCACGGTTTTAATCTTTAAAACGGCAAATCGTCATCGTCGATACTCTCGGTGATGGCGGCGAAACCTTCTGGGGGGGCGGATGGGTCGGATTTGTCGGTGGGGGGAGCGTAAGCTTCTGCCATGCTGTCGTAGTAGGAGTCCCGGGCGGAGCCGGCTCTTGATTCGCTGGCGGCTCGGCTCTCGGTGAAGTTGATTTCTTCCGTTATTACCTCGGTGTACCAGTTTCGCTTGCCAGCTGCATCGTCGAAAGTGCGTATCGTTAAACGTCCGGCTACAGCGGCTTGCATCCCCTTTTTGAAATATTTTTCGACAAATTCCGCCGACTTGCCGAACGCTACACAGTTTATGAAATCTGCATCAGGCTCGCCCTCGCGCTTGAAACGCCTGTTGACCGCCAAAGTGAAACGTGCAATGGCTACTGGCTCGGCGGCCTGGGAATATCTTATCTCGGGATCTCTTGTGAATCTCCCTATCAAAATTACCTTGTTCATCTTTATATCCTCTCAACGTGGAAATTCCGCATTTTTTTAACATTTCGATGACTCATCATCGTAAATTGCACAACTTTAACATTTCGAGTGCTTGTCATTGCTAAATTGCACACTTTTAACATTTCGAGTGCATCAGGGTTAAATTGCACACTTTAAAGCCTCGACCTTATTCGTCGAGGTTGATAATTAGGAAACGCAAAATATTTTCCATTATCCTTATGCGGCTCGTTATTTCGGCTGGCGTTCCGCTCTCCGACGAAAATGTAATGAAAGTATAAACGCCGTCCGTCTGCTTTTGGATAGGGTACGCCAACTTGCGCTTGCCCCATTCGTCTACTTTGTCAATCGTGCCGCCAAACCTTGTAATCAGCTCCGTAACACGTTCAAGCTCCGCTTTTTGTTCTTCTTCTTCCAACCTGGCGCTTACTATTACGCCCATCTCATACTTATTCAATCCTAAAAACACCTCCCTTTGGACTTTGACACAACTCATCCGAATTGTGTAAGGATTGATTGATTTTTCTATTGTACACCATTTTTTTGAAAAAGTCAAAACTTTTTGAAAAAAATTTTTGGATTTTTTTGCGATTGGGTTTTAGCCCACGTATTCCTTGGACATTTTTCCTGTCATATGTTCAATTTCCAAAATAGAAACAGCCACGTGCGGCAAGGCGCGTTCGATTTCAGTTTCGCCTTTTTTGACGTATTTGTGGGAATATTTATCGACAATACATTGTAATGCCTGGCGTTTTTCGTCTAAATCTTCGCTAATGCGAATTTTGCCAAAAACGATGACGCTTCTAAAATATGTGGTAAGTTCCTCAGGGATAATGTTATCGGTGGCAATGACGGTGAACGAAACCTTGTTATTGGCGAGTATAGCGTCGATTTTATGGCCTTGTTTAGCACCGTGGAAATATATTTTGCCCTCGTGAAAGCAAAAACTCATCGGCACACCGTAAGCATAGCCGCCGTCGCCTATAAGCGACAGCACCCCAGAAGTTGCTTTTTCCAGTATTTTTTCGATTTGTGCTTCTGACATTCCTTGGGTTTCTCGTGTCATTTTGCGAAACATTTCAAATCCCCCCTCCACCTACCTACATTTTAGCATAATTTGTCTTTTTCGTCAACTAGTAGTCCAAAGAAAATTTTATTTTCGTCAAACGCTATGGTGTTGGATTTTTGGCTGTGGTATCATAAGTATATTAAATGAATTTGCTAAATTCGGCAATTTACATAGAGCAAGTGGGCGGTTAGTCGTAGGCCGCCCACTTTTTGTTGGGGTTGGGAAAACCGCCCTTGTGGTGGGCGGTTTGGGGTTACTGGCTTAGTTTTTGTATGGCGTATTGGTTGAGGGAGATGCCCTCGGCGTTGGCTTTTTGTAGGAGTGTGTCGAGTAGGATTTGTGGGAGTTTTAGCAGGAAATTGCCGCCGAGGTCGGGGCGTTGTGCTGGCGGTGGGATTGGGAAGCCGTGGTCTAGTTTGGTTTCTATCCAGCCCTCCATCGCCTCTTGTAAATTTTGCAGGGTTTCTTCTTTTGTGTCTCCGTCGGTCATGCAGCCGTCAAATTCCATGATTCTGCCTACATAGTAAAAGCCGCTTTCGTCTTCGGTGGGTTCTATGATTGTTGTGTACGGTAATGACATATAATATTTTGCATTTTTCATAAGTTTAGCAAGCGTTAGAGTTTCAATCGCTTTATTATGCCTTTGACATAAGCGGATTTTATTGTGGGTCTTCGTTCGGGAATCGTCATAACATCGCCTGAATCGTGTATGTAATGTTTGTGTGAGCCCGTTTGTCTGTCGAAAATGTAGCCATAGTGTGTTAGCACTTTTCCAGCCTCGTCTATGTTGATTCCGTGCGGTTGACGTTTCATTTTATCAACTATTTTTTCTACGCTTGCCATAGTTCACCTCCTATATTATGATAGTACCACAAAATTTTTCTGTCGTCAAATTTCCAACTAGTAGTCCAAAGAAAATTTTATTTTCGTCAAACGCTATGGTGTTGGGTTTTTGGCTGTGGTAAGATATGTATATTAAATGAATTTGCTAAGTTCGGCAATTTACATAGAACAAGTGGGCGGTTAGTCGTAGGCCGCCCACTTTTTGTTGGGGGTTGGGAAAACCGCCCTTGTGGTGGGCGGTTTGGGTTATTGGCTTAGTTTTTGTATGGCGTATTGGTTGAGGGAGATGCCTTCGGCGTTGGCTTTTTGTAGGAGTGTTTTGTAAAGTGATTGGGGCAATTTCAAAAAATTTCCATTATCTTCTAATTGTGCTGGCTCTGGGATTGGGTCGTTGTAAGCTAGAGCTGTTTCTAAATAACATTCCATAGCCTCCTGCAAACATTCGAGTGCCTCGTCTTGCGTGTTGCCCGTACTGGAACAACCTTTTAATTCTACAACCTCGCTAACGTAATATTGACCGCTTTCGTCGTTGTAAAAGGTAAGTGTTTTGCTGTACGGTAGCGACATATAATAGTCTAAATTTTTTGTCATATCATTTTGGCAAGCAGTTAGGGTTTAATTCGAGCAAGGATTTTCTTTATATAGTGCTTATTTAGTGGCGTTTCTTCTTTTATGGTTACGAGGTCGCCAGCGGCATCTCTAAAACTTCTGTGAGAGCCTTTTTGGCTAGTGATTTTGTAACCATTGTTCTCCAAGACCTTTTTTGCTTCTTCGTATTTTATTCCGTGCGGTTGACGTTTCATTTTATCAACTATTTTTTCTACGCTTGCCATAGTTCACCTCCTGTATGTTATGATAGTACCACAAAATTTTTTTGCCGTCAAATTTACAACTAGTAGTCCAAAGAAAATTTTATTTTCGTCAAACGCTATGGTGTTGGGTTTCTGGCTGTGGTAAGATATGTATATTAAATGAATTTGCTAAATTCGGCAATTTACATAGAGCAAGTGGGCGGTTAGTCGTAGGCCGCCCACTTTTTGTTGTGGGTTGGGAAAACCGCCCTTGTGGTGGGCGGTTGGGGTTATTGGCTTAGTTTTTGTATGGTGTATTGGTTTTATTACCGACCTAGCAACTGCACGGCGTACTGATTCAATGAAATCCCCTCTGTTTTGGCTCTTTGCGTGAGTGTTTTGTAGAGTGATTGGGGCAAATTTAAGAAATCCCCATTATCTTCTAGCTGGGCTGGCTCTGGGATGGGGTCGTTGTAAGCCAGGGCTGTCTCTAAATGACATTCCATAGCCTCGTTTAAATTTTCCAATGTTTCTAATTCCGTGTCGCCCGTGGTATGGCAGCCTTTTAATTCCAAAACCCTACCAGCATAATACCTGCCGCTTTTATCGTTTTGCAGCACTACCACCTTTGTGTAAGGCAATTCCATGTAATATTTTATGTCTTTTATCATTTTTCGGCAAACGTCTAGTCAGTGATTATTTGCAAAATTGCGTTGACATGATATTGCTTTATCGCTGGTTTTTCTTCTACAACGGTTATGCTACCGCCAACGGCATTTCTAAATGTCCTGTGAGAACCTTTTTGGCTAGTCGCTTTGTAGCCGTTGTGCTCCAAGACCTTTTTTGCCTCTTCGTATCGTACACCATGCGGTTGACGTTTCATTTTATCAACTATTTTTTCTACGCTTGCCATGGTTCACCTCCTGTATTATGATAGTATCACAAAATTTTTTTATCGTCAATTTTCCAACTAGTAGTTAAAAGAAAATTTTATTTTCGTCAAACGCTATGGTGTTGGGTTTTTGGCTGTGGTAAGATATGTATATTAAATGAATTTGCCAAGTCCAGCAACTTATATAGAACAAGTGGGCGGTTAGTCGTAGGCCGCCCACTTTTTATGCGGATTTTGCGGAACGCACACAAAATTTCCCCTATGCGGGGCAGTTTTGATTTAATGGCTCAACTTTTTCTGTTACAAAAACGTGAGGTGCTACCCGACTGTAAAAGGTTAATATACAACCTTGCCCTCTGTCGAAAAAGTGATTACGTGCCATGTTACTGGTTTTCCACTGTTTTCTAGGGCAGTCTTTACTGCATTTACAAGGTTTGTACAGCACGGCACATCCATATGTGTAACGATTAGTGAAGTTATTTCGTTCTCAGCGAAAATTGTGGTTAATTTAGCAACATAATCTTCATCGTCTAGCTTTGGACATCCTATAAGTGTAATCCTGTTTTTCATATAGTCATTGTGGAAATTACCGTATGCATAGGCACAGCAATCGGCAGCTATAAGCAGATGCGAACCAAGGAAGAACCCAGCGTTGGGAGAGACTAGCCTAATTTGTATAGGCCATTGGTTTAGATGCGATTCAACACTGGATTGTGTCCCTTTAACGACATTTCGTGGTATTACCCTGGGCGAAGAATCACATTCGCCAATGTTCTTTTTTGTAGGCTCTTTAAAACTAATCGCATTGGCGGGGCAAATTGGCAAACACGCCCCCAATCCCTCGCAATAGTCCGATCTTACAAGTTTTGCTTTACCGTCGATAATTTCAATCGCTTTTTGTTTGCAGGCAGCTTCACATATGCCGCAACCGATGCAGCGGTTTTCGTTAATTTCCACTATTTTCCTAGCCATTTTTACCTTCGTTTCCCCTCTCGTAGCTCTGTTTATTAAAAGAACCCCGTCCGGAGTAGAACTCCGGACGTTTAAATTCTATCCTAGTCCTTTTCCCGCAAAGCCTCCAATTCACGCTTGCGAGTCTCAATTACCTTCAGCTGAATCTCGTTTGGTGCCTCTTCATAACGGTCAAACGCCATGGTAAAGCGGCCGCGCCCCTGTGTCATGGAACGTAAATCTGTGGCATATCGCAACATCTCGGCTAGAGGGGCTTCGGCAGATATGACTTGCTTGCCTCCTCGTTTTTCCATTCCCATGATACGTCCGCGTCGCTTGTTCATATCGCCCATAATATCGCCCGTGTAATCGTCGGGGACAGTTACCTCAATCTTGGTTATCGGCTCAAGTATGGTCGGCTTAGCTTTCATAAAACCGTCTTTAAATGCTATATGCGTCGCCAATTTGAACGCCAGTTCGCTAGAATCCACGTCGTGGTACGAGCCGTCAACCAAAACAGCTTTTAGCCCAACTACAGGATATGCTGCCAAAGGCCCAGCCAATACACATTCCTGTAAACCTTTTTCAACAGCGGGGTGGTACGCCTTAGGAACAGAGCCGCCAAAAATCTTCTGCTCGAACACATACGGCGTGGTCATTTCGCCCGATGGCTCAAATTCTATCTGCACATCGCCAAACTGCCCTCGTCCGCCCGATTGTTTTTTATGCTTGCCACGTACGCTTGCCTTGCCTTTAATCGTCTCTCGATACGGCACTATCGGCGGGACAAGTTCTATCTCGATTTTGTAGCGGGAACGCAATCGGCTTATTATAACGTCCATTTGATTGTCGCCAACGCCTGATATTACAGCCTGTTTCGTCTCCTTGTTAATCTCAAATTTTACGGTCTTGTCCTCTTCCATAAGTTTTGAGAACGCACCAGAAATTTTATCCTCATCGCCCTTGCCCTTGGGCACTATTGCAAGAGTGAGAAGTGCCTCGGGGAAGGTTATGCCAGGGAGTTTTATTGGTTTTTCTTTCAAACAGAGCGTGTCTTGGGTAGCCGTATCGGAAAGTTTGGCTATAGCCCCAATATCGCCAGCGTGTAGTTCGCTGACTTCCATCTGATCTTTGCCCCGCATAACGTACAGATGCCCTATTTTTTCTGTAACCTCTTTGTTGGAGTTGTACAGCGGCGTATCTTTTTTGATTGTGCCTGAAAACACCCTGAAAATGCTGAGTCTGCCCACATAGGGATCGGCAATCGTCTTAAAAACAAGGGCAGAAAGTGTCTCCGATGGCGTACATTTGAGTGTTATCGGGCTACCGTTTAGTTCGGCGTTGATTTCTGGCCGCATTTCAGATGCAGGAGGCATACAGTTTATTATCTGATTGAGCAGATGTTCGATGCCCCCCTTCTTTTCGGCTGTTCCCGATAGGACGGGCGTGATTATTCCTGTGCGAATACCCGTTTTTATGCCGCTCTCCAAATCCGTTTTTGAAAGTTCGCCGTCTTCCAAAAATTTATCCAAAAGGGCATCATCAGCACCCGCTACCTCTTCCATAAGGGTTGGATAATAAGGGTCGTCCTCGCCGACAAGGGGGACTATGCCCGCCCCAAACATATTTTGCATTTGGGATAAAACCTTGTCAAAGTCGGCGTTATCATCGTCCATGCCGTTTACAAATACCATCTTGGGCAGATGTAAATCGGTGGCGTATTCCCAGGCAATTTCGGTGCCTACCTCCACGCCGCTTTTTGCAGAAACGAGGATAAGAACGGCATCGGCTGCGGCGAGTGCCTGCTTGACATCTCCCGCAAAATCCAGATAACCAGGCGTGTCGATAAAATTTATCTTTTGATTTTGCCATTCGATCGGAATGACAGACATATTTATGGAGCGCGCCTGTTTCGCCTCTTCGGGGTCATAATCGGATACGGTGTTACCGTCCGCCACCTTGCCCATACGGCTTGTAACACCCGCTACAGACAGGGCGGCTTCGGTCAGCGCCGTCTTGCCACAGCCGCTGTGTCCGAGTATCGCCACGTTACGAATCTCATTTGTTGAATAAATTTTCACAAAAATACCTCCTCTGTTATTGACAGATGTAACTGTTAAGGTTATTATAAGCAAGTTGGAGTAATAAATCAAATTTATTTTTACATAATGAAAAAAAAGGAGGCGTATTTGTTTGCAAAACAGTACAGTAGAGGCGATTGAGAAGAATAAGGTCAAATTGACGATAAAAATCTCATCGGAGGATTTCAAAAAAGGGTTGCAGTTTGCGTACAACCGCAACAAGGGCGATATACACGTCCAAGGGTTTAGAAAAGGTAAGGTGCCGCGTAAAGTAATAGAGAATATGTACGGCAAAGACATTTTTTACGAGGAGGCGATAAACCACGTACTTCCCGAGGCTTATGAGGCTGCTGTAAAAGAGCATGATTTAGAGCCCGTTTATCGACCTGAAGTAGACGTGGATACGATGGACGAGGCGGAAGGAGCGGTGGTTTTCGCCGAAGTTTATATACGGCCTACCGTGGAAGTTCCCGATTATGATGGGCTTTCCTATGTTCGCATGGAGATTGAGCCCACGGAGGAGGACATCGAACGCAATTTACAGCATGAGCGGGAGCAGAACAGCCGCACAATCACGGTTGACCGCCCCGCACAGATGGACGACATAGTTACAATAAATTTCACGGGTTACATGGACGGCGAGGCGTTCGAGGGAGGTCATTCGGAGGATTTTGAATTGACCTTGGGGACGAAAACTTTCATAGACACCTTTGAAGAGCAGCTTGTTGGCAAATCAGCGGGGGATGATGTGGAGGTACACGTAACTTTTCCAGAAAATTACAACAAAGAGGAATTGAGCGGGAAACCTGCCATGTTTGAGGTGGAAATTTTGGAGGTTCAGGCAAAGGAGATTCCAGAATTGGACGACGAATTTGCACAGGACGTATCGGAATTTGACACGCTACAGGAATTTAGGGACGATATAACGCATAGATTGCGAAACGCAAACCAAGAGCGAGCACTCACGGAGCAAAGAGCAACGGTTTTGGCTCAAATGATAGAAAAATCCAATCTCGACGTGCCGCCAGCCATGTATACAGCCAAGATAGACGATATGGTGATGGAGATGCGTAGGAGTTTGGCGGCTCGAGGGATGCGTTTGGAGCAATATTTTGAAATGACTGGCATGACGCTTGAGATGCTGGAGGAAAATTACAAAATCCCCGCCAAGGAGTCCGTAGATGCGGAGCTTATACTGGAAGCGGTCGCCAACAAGGAGACTATCGAAATTTCAGATGAAGAAATTCGAGAATATGTGGCTAAGAATATTACCCCCAATCAGACCGTTGATGAGATTTTGGGGCAGCTCGATGATGACGGCAAAAAATTGCTGGTGCGGGATTTGCGTATTCAAAGAGCGATGGATTTCTTGTTAGAAAAGGCTGTAGAGGTCGAGGCACTGGAAAAAATAGAGGACGCTACAAATATTATGGACATTGTAGACGTTGTGGAGTAAAATTATAAGAGGGAGAGAAAAATTATGCCATTAATACCATATGTAATCGAGCAGACGAGTAGGGGCGAGCGGTCGTATGACATCTATTCTCGCCTATTGAAGGATAGGATAATATTTTTGGGCGATCAGGTGAATGACGTAACGGCAAACTTGGTGGTTGCACAGTTACTGTTCTTGGATGCGGAAGATCCAGACAAGGATATTAACCTGTACATAAACAGCCCAGGGGGCAGCATAACAGCAGGGCTTGCCATCTATGATACGATGCAGCACGTTAAGAGCGAAGTTTCGACAATTTGCGTGGGGCTTGCGGCGAGCATGGGGGCACATCTGTTGGCGGGCGGAGCTAAAGGCAAGCGTTTTGCACTTCCAAACGCTGAAATCATGGTACATCAACCATCGGGCGGCTTTAGCGGGCAGGCGACCGATATACAGATTCGGGCAAATTATATCCAAAGCCTAAAGCAGCGCCTAGCCCAGATGATGTCCGAAAACACTGGTAAATCTGTTGAGCGGGTTTTGGAAGATCAGGAACGCGACAATTTTATGACAGCACAAGAGGCCTTGGAATATGGTATAATAGACAAGGTGGTTATCAGGAAAGAAGAGGCGAAATAGGAGTTAAATTTAACAAAAAGGAGGGTCTATGCACCTTAGAGAAGAACAGGATTCATTGCAATGCTCTTTTTGCGATAAGACAGAGGAACAAGTAAGCAAACTTATCGCTGGGCAGAATGATATATACATATGCAATGAATGTGTAGAAATATGTCTTACCACGCTAGATGAAGATCCCGATATTGTGGTGGACAGCTATGAAGAAGTAGCACATAAATTGCCCAAACCCAAGGAGATACACAGTTTTTTGGACGAGTATGTAATTGGGCAAGATCGGGCAAAAATAGCCTTGTCGGTGGCGGTGTACAACCATTACAAACGTATATTTTCACAAGACGACGATGATGTGGAAATTCAAAAGAGCAATATTTTATTGGTTGGACCGACTGGCACAGGTAAAACTTTGCTTGCACAAACATTGGCAAGATTTTTGCAAGTGCCATTTGCAATAGGCGATGCCACAAGCCTTACCGAGGCTGGATACGTGGGCGAAGATGTGGAAAATATTTTAGTAAAGTTGCTAAATGCAGCTGGAGGGAACGTGGAATCGGCGGAGCACGGTATTATCTATATAGACGAAATCGATAAAATAGCTCGCAAATCAGATAATCCGTCCATAACCCGAGATGTAAGCGGCGAAGGCGTACAGCAGGCATTGCTCAAAATTTTAGAGGGGACGATAGCATCCATCCCTCCGCAGGGCGGCCGCAAGCATCCTCAACAGGAATTTACGTCAATCAACACAAGCAACATATTATTTATATGCGGCGGTGCTTTTAACGGCATGGAGAAAATCGTCGAACGCCGTCTCAACAAGAGGGTTATAGGATTTGGAGCGGATATAAAGACGAAAAAAGAGAAGTTACTGCATGAGGATATATTGTCCGAATTGCAATCGCAAGATTTACATTCCTTTGGGCTTATCCCCGAAATTATCGGGCGATTGCCTGTACTCGTAACGCTATCCAATTTGGACGAAGAATCCTTGCTTAACATATTGACAAAGCCCAAGCACGCTCTTGTAAAGCAATATGAATATTTGCTTGCTATGGATAATGTGAACCTAGAATTTGAAGAGGATGCATTACGAGAGATTGCCAAAATGGCAATCGAGCGTGAAACGGGGGCACGCGGTTTACGAAACATTGTAGAGAGCTTTATGACACAGATAATGTACGATGTTCCTTCGGACAACACCATAGAGAGGTGCATAATAACTCAAGACACTGTCAAAACCAAGGCAAACCCAACGCTAGTTATAAACGAAAACCGCAAAGCAATAGTACGAAAAGGCAGAAGAAGAAAACGCCGCAAAAGACCAAGAGCAGCAGTTTACGCTGGTTAAAGATTAAGACCGTGGGGGCTTTGCCCCCACACCCCCACCAGGGCGCGCCCTGGACTGCTTGTTCGTTATTTTTTGGCTCTCGATTTTAGCCCAACTGCTGCAAATTTGTAGCGGTTGGGGTATAATCAAAATTTGGGGGAAGCAGTTTACGCTAGCTAACAAAAAAGCCCTCACGGGATTTAAGCCCGTGGGGCTTTTTGGCATAATCCGTTATTTATGGACTCTCAATTCCACCTCAACCACTACAAATTTGCAGCTACTGAAGCAAAGCCACGACCAAAAAAAGAGCGAACGAAGGGGGTCAAGGGGGCTAGCCCCCTTGCGGGGTGTGGGGCAGAGCCCCACGGTCTTGGTCTATCCTCTTTTGTGGTTGCCAGTTATGGAGAATTCTACCCATTCGGCTATGTTTTCGGCGTGGTCGCCTATGCGTTCGAAGTACTTTGCAATCATTAGTAAATCGATTGCTTGACCTATGTGGTCGGGATTTGTGTGTATGATGTCCGTCAAATCCTGCTTAATCTGCAAAAAAAGTCTATCCACTTCGTTATCAAATTCCATTACCTTGTACGCCAACGCCAAATCCCTGTTTACATATGCCTCAATGGAATCGTTTACCATCGTTGCCGTGGCATACGCCATCTGCGGGATGTGCTCAATATCCTTTATGTAACTCTCACTTGCCAGAATTTTTATTATTTCAGAAATGTCCGAACACTGGTCGCCTATACGCTCCATGTCTGTAATCATCTTAAGTGTCGCCGAAATCACACGCAAATCCCGTGCTAGAGGTTGGTGCAACAGCAGCAAATTCAGGCAAATATTCTCTATCTCTTTCTCCAAATCATCAATATCCCTATCACAGCCTATTGCCTCATCTGCCAACTTTACACTCTGATTAATCAAGGCTTCCGTTGTGAGGTTTATCGCCTTTTCAACAAGAGACCCCATCTCTATCAAATATTCGTTCAGCTCATTCAATTTTTCATCAAAATTTTTCCTCACCAGTTATCACTCCCTTAGCGTTGCAAAATCTATAGACTCCGCCCGTTTTATAAAAACGGATGGAAAGGGATTCGAACCCTTGGGCGGTTGCCCGCCTCTGGTTTTCAAGACCAGTGCCTTCGACCGCTCGGCCATCCATCCTGTTACCTTATCATCATACCACATAAAAAATTTAAAATCAACCCACCCCTGGCAACAATTTTTCAAAAGACAATCTTACAACTTAAAATAAGAAACAAGTCTATCTAGCAATTCAGCCTGCGAATTGAGCTCATGAGCGGTGGCGGCACTCTCTTCAGATAAAGCCTGATTGTTTTGAACAACTGCCGATATTTTGCTTAATCCAACATTTATCTGGTTGACAGCGTCCGTCTGCTCCTGTGAGGAAAGAGATATGTTGTTGATTATCTGTAATACATTGCTTGCACTGGTAACTATGCCATCCAAAGCATCGGAAGTAGCTTCCGCAATGCTGTTACCCATATCAACCCTGTTTAACGAGTCCTCTATAAGCTCCGAAGTCTCCGTGGCTGCCTGTTGACTCCTGCTTGCCAAAGTACGTACCTCTTCTGCCACAACTGCAAAGCCCTTGCCGTGATCGCCCGCACGAGCCGCCTCGACAGAGGCATTTAGGGAAAGCAGATTCGTTTGAAAGGCTATGTCCTGAATTACCTTGGTTATGCGTGAGATATTATTGCTAGACTCCTTTATCTGCAACATAGCTTCGAGCATCTGCTTCATGGAAATATTACCAACCTGTGCGTTTTCTACCGATTCGTTGGAAATGACATTGGCTTCAGAGGCATTTTGGGAATTTTTAGCCGTCTGTTCGTTGATTTTTTCCAATGTGATATTAAGCTCCGAAACAGAGTGAGCTTGATCTGTAGCACCGTCCGCTAAATTAGCGGAGCTTGTGGATACCATCGCCGCACCAGCCAAAACCTGCTCCGCTGCCGCCGCAATCTCCGACATGGTTTGCTGCAAGGTTTCCGCTATGTTGTTTATGGATGTGCCTATTTCATCAAATTTGCCCTTGAAAGTCATGCTCGAGCGATGTGTCAGATTGCCGTCCGATATTGCACCCAAACTTGTGCTAATCTCCCGAACATATTTGCCCATCTCGTCCACTAGCCTGTTCACATCATGTTTTATTTCGGCGAAAATTCCAGAATAATTACCCTCGACCTGTTTGTCGAAATGCCCTTCGTTAAACCGTGCTAAAACATTCCGCATCTCGGTTATCGGAGCGTTTATCGTTGCTATTATGCTGTTCATTTCGTTGATTATTTCTGCCCATTCGCCGCGATATTCAGTGGAATCAACGCTATAATCCACATCGCCGCTCTGTGCCGCACGAGTTATGTCGGCTATGGAATCCGTTACGTCCAAAATATTTTGCCGTACGGTGGCTAAAATATCATTTATAAAAGTCTCTTTGCCCACGAATTGCTGTTCGCACTCCGCCTTAAAATTGCCGTCCGCCAGCTCTTGGAAATACTTTAGAATGGCTTCACGCTTATCGTTGGATTTTGCGACAAGATCGTTAATTTTTACCAAAATTCCCCTGTAAATGCCATCATGTCTCGCTGTATTTGGCAGGTAGGTGTAATTGCCCAGTCCGTGTTCCCTATATAAATTGTCTATGTCGTCGTAAACATTTGAGATGCTGTCCACCACCTGAGCAAATTCATGGTCAAGAACATCGAAACCATAGCTGTTGTCGCCTAGATTGTTTGTGGAAGTGCTAGTTCCGTTTGCTAAAGCCTCGGAAGTTTGGCGGAATGACGCTATTTTCGAGTGGATTGTCGCGCGGATTAGCTTCGAGACAAGATATAGCATGGCAACGTAGATTATCGAAAGTAATACAATAAAGAGCAGACGGAAAACAATTAACATCTGCCCCACAGGTTCGCTAATAACGGTGTCGGGAAATATGGCGAACAAAGTCCAGTTTGCACTCGACAAATCATAGGTCATTATGTAAGATGATGTGCCGTCTATATCAATGAAAGTCGAGGCGAGTTCGACCTGACTCATAAAATAGACGTAGGGAGTTGTAGAAATGTGAACAAGACCATCATCGGTGGGAGCTAAACTCGGGCTGGGGTGGTAGACGATATATCCATCATAATCGACCAACATTAAATAGCCATCGCCTGGCACATAGAGATTCGCCAAAGCCATGGATATTTGCTCCAAATAAATATCCAAGCCCACAACAGCCCCGATAGTGGGCACATATCGGACAAGAGACACGATAAGAGCATCAATAAGCCCCTCGTCTATGTAAGGAGCGGTAAAAATAGTCTCGCCGCCCGCCGCTATTGCCGCCATAAACCAATCTTGATCCTGTACAACATAGTCGTCGTCAGGTATCCAAAAATCACTCGATAAAATAACGCCATCATCGATAAAACCGATATACGTTACCTCGATAAAGTCGAATTCCTCATAAAACGACACAAGAATATCTTGCTGTATGTTGCGGTCAAAAGGCATTAATGCCACCGCCAAGCTATCTACCGCAATCATATTCTCTCTAAACCAAGAGTCTAAACTGGTGGCATAGACACTCATTTCGCTGTACGTCCGTTGGATAATGCTATCCTCTATGGCGGAACGGGCAAGTATGTCGATAATGAGAAAGATGATGATGATGGCGACAACGGACACAGTACCAATAGCTAAAGCTAACCTTAATGAAAGTTTCATTACAAATCACTCCACTCAACAGTATTTTTTCATTTCTAAAAACATAAAACTGCTGGGGGAGAAGGGCGAAAAGCCCCCCCCCCCCCCCCCCCCCCCC
>WRKH01000284.1 GCA_009778175.1 Turicibacter sp. | reverse complement strand
GGCGGGGGTCTGGGGGCTGGCCCCCAGCGGGGTCAAGGGGCAGAGCCCCTTGCGGGGTGTGGGGCAGAGCCCCACGGTTTTAAAATATTTTGTTGATTTCTTGACATTTGTAAATTTTCGAGTTATAATGAGTGCCTAATCACATATGTTAGGGATGACACAATATGGACGATAGACAGCACCGACTGCGGCAAAAAGCCATAGCAATAAAGTATAACCCCGAAGAAGCCGCCCCGAAAGTAACGGCAAAGGGTGCAGGGGTTGTTGCGGAAAAAATCAAAGATAAAGCAAAGGAAACGGACGTAAATATCTATCAAGATGCGGAACTTGTGAGCGAACTTACCAAAATGGACCTAGGAACACATATTCCCCCCGATCTCTATGAGGTCGTGGCACAAATTCTTGTCTTTATCAGCGATTTAGACCGACAGGCGGGCAAACAAAATGTCAAATACTAAAATGAACAGAGTAAAGATTGGGCGGAAGGCTCAGGATATAGCCGCAAATTTCTTGCAAGATGCAGGAATGACCTTTGTAACGGCAAATTTCCATGCACAGGGCGGCGAAATCGATTTAATTATGAAAGAAGCCGAATATACGGTCTTTGTAGAGGTAAAGTATAGGCGCGGCGTAAAATGGGGCTTACCACGCGAGGCTGTAGACTTAATCAAGACACTACGCATTAAAAAAGCCGCCTTGCAATACATTGCACAACACAATTTAGAGGACGAAGCCTTTCGTTTCGATGTTGTGGAAGTCCTAAAGTTGCCCGACAAATTGCTAATAAATCATATTAAGGATGCGTTTTGGTGATGAATAAAATTATTGAAATAGTACCGAACAGTATCGCCGAAGAGATTGGACTTGTTGCGGGCGACATTTTAATTAGTGTGAACGATAGGCAAATTATCGATGTTTTAGACTATCGTTTTGCCATTTCAGCGGAAAAGCTATCGCTAGAACTGCAACGGCATGACGGCGAGATTTGGGAATTGGAAATCGAAAAGGACGAGATGGACGATTTGGGGCTTGTTTTCGATGGAATTATGGACGATGTACGGGCTTGTCATAATAGCTGCATCTTCTGTTTCATGGATCAGCTGCCAAAAGATATGCGACAAACGCTCTACTTTAAGGACGATGACCTGCGGCTCTCTTTCCTGTCGGGGAATTATGTAACGCTAACCAATATTACCGATGAAGAAGCCGATAGAATAGCCAATTACCACCTATCTCCCCTGCATATCTCCGTACATAGCACAGATGCCAATCTGCGTACACAACTTTTGGGCAATCCGAAGGCTGCCGATTTGTTCGACCATCTGAAGCGTTTCAGGGCGGCAGGTATCGTTATGCACTATCAAATTGTATTATGCAAGGGTGTAAACGATTCCACTCTTGAGGAAACCATCTCCGATTTGTTACGCTTCCAAGATGCGGCAACCGTCAAATTCTCGAGTATATCAGTCGTTCCTGTGGGGCTTACGAAACATCGCCACGGGCTTTACTACATAGAGCCATTTACAAAAGAGGATGCCATAAAGATAATAAACCAGGTGCAATATTGGCAAGAGGTAGCAAAAAAAATACTGGATACTAACTTTGTGTACTGCTCCGACGAATGGTATATAAAGGCAGATTTGCCGTTTCCACCATATGAGCATTACGAGAGTTTTCCGCAACTGGATAATGGCGTGGGGATGTCCGTCCTATTTGAGCGTAATTTCAACCCCGAGGGATTTTCGGCTGATTTCGGCGTAGTTACAGGGGAGGCGGCATCATGGCTTATCAGCAAATTGTTTCCGAAACAAAATATCTACGTCGTGAAAAATAATTTTTTCGGGGATACAGTTACGGTAAGCGGCTTGCTAACAGGGCAGGATATTGTAGAGCAAATAGGCGAAAATGCAAAACACGATGGCTGTCAAGGGCTGTATCTACCCAAAAATATGTTTAGAGACGAACTAACCTTGGACGATATGCACAAAAACGACTTGGAACAGGCGTTGGGACTGCCCATAACATTGGCAGGTTAGCGTATTTGACCTCTTAAATTTTATGTGATATAATAAAAACGTAAAAGTGCGGGTCTGGGGGCGCGCCCCCAGCGGGGTGTGGGGGCGGCTGGTGTCCAGTGGACACCGTTTAGCCGTTGCGAGTAGCACCAGAGCCCCACGGTTTTAAAAAAGGAGTTGTTGTTTATGAAAGCGAATATCCATCCTAAGTATTTTGAGGCTAAGGTGAGATGTAATTGTGGTAATGAGTTTGTAACGGGAGCTACACAGGATTCTATACGAGTTGAAGTCTGTTCAAAATGCCATCCGTTTTATACGGGTAGCCAAAAAATGCTTGTTGAAGCAGGCGGGCGTGTGGAACGCTTTAAGAAGAAGTATAACCTGTGAGTACAAAAGCGATTATATTAGCGGCAGGTAAAGGCAAACGCATGAATTCCGCTTTGCCCAAGGTTATGCACACAATCTTGGGCAAGCCGATGCTGCACCATGTTATTGAATCCTGTTTTAACGCTAATATACGGGATGTTACCGTTATTGTGGGGCATGATGCTCAATCCGTTGTCGATTCCACTAAATATGCGGTTGATTTTGTTGTGCAACACGAGCAACTAGGCACAGGACACGCCGTCCTATCCGCAAAGGATTCCATCGCCCCCTCGCAACAAGTGCTCATTCTTTGCGGTGATACGCCGCTCATCTCCCCGAAACTATTGGAATTATTGCCAAAAATAAAGGGATCGGCACAGGGTGTTGTAGTTTCCACAACTTTGGAGAATCCCACGGGGTACGGCCGCATAATAGTCGATGATAATCGGGCATTTGAGGCAATAGTAGAAGAGCGGGATGCAAGCTCCGCTCAAAGGGCGATACGAGAGATAAACACGGGTATTTTTTTGTTTGACGGCGAGCATCTATTGGCAGGTTTGGAGAAGATAACCAACAATAACGATCAAGGGGAATATTATTTGACCGATGTTCCTAAGCTGATGGCGGCGAACGGTTTAAAACTTGTCGTACACCACGAGCCCGATTCCGCCCAGTTTTTGGGTGTAAATTCCCAAAGGCAACTGGCAGATGCGGCGGAAATCATGCGGAAAACGGTCATTGATAGGCATTTGGATAACGGAGTACAGATACTCGATCCCCAATCCACCCATATCGATGCAGATGTAATCGTTGAGAGCGGCGTTATAATACACCCAGGCGTTATTTTACAATCAAAATGCCATATAGCTGCTGGAACGGTTTTATTGCCCTATACGGTGGCTGATTCGGCTGTAGTGGGCAAGAATTGTCAAGTGGGGCCATTTGCATACTTGCGTGGAGGGACTGTAATCGGCGATTATTGTCGAGTGGGTGATTTTGTCGAGGTCAAAAATTCCACGCTAGGCAACAACACGAAAGCCTCGCATTTAGCGTACATAGGCGATGCAGAGTTGGGCGATGATGTGAATTTTGGTTGCGGTGCGATAACCGTGAACTACGACGGAGAGAACAAGCATAAAACCACGGTAGAAGACGGAGCATTTATCGGGAGCAATGTCAACTTGGTTGCCCCTGTAAAAATAGGCAAATCGGCATTTGTTGCAGCTGGCTCCACCGTAACGAACGAAGTGCCGAGCAAAGCCCTAGCGATAGCCCGACAACGGCAAATTAATAAAGAAAACTGGAAATAGCAAAGAATGCGCTCCTGTCTTGGGAAGCGCATTCCTTGTTTTTGCTGCTCTTTTGTTGCTTCTTGTTACTCTTTGTTGCTCCTTTAACAGCTTCTGTTACCTCCCGTTGACGGCATCTCGCAACGCCTTGCCAACCTTGAAACGTGGGGCTTTGGATGGGCCTATATGCATCGGCTTACCTGTCTGTGGATTTCTACCCTCACGTGCGGCACGCTCAGTTACATCAAACGTGCCGAAACCTACCAGTTGCACCTTTCCGCCCGACACTAAAGTCTCGGTTACGGCCTCCTCGAACGCTCTAATCATCTTTTCCGAGTCCTTCTTCGTCAGACCCGATTTTGCTGCGATCGCGGATACAAGCTCTGTTTTGTTCATTTTTTTCCTCCTGTGATTTCTCCCGCTTTTGGGGAGTTATTTTTTTCCCTAAAACTATTTATAAACGTAAAAATAGCATTTGTCAAGTAAAATTCAGAATTTATTTTATTTTTTGTGCAAATTATCGAGATTAAAAATAGCAACCTGCCCATTTTTTCCCCATTTAACGGGGTTTTTTGGGTTTCCAATTTATTTAGCAAAAAATAAATTTCTTCTAAAATTTTTTCGTCCAAAAAGGTCTCGCCCGAACGCTTTATAATTTTTTCAGCTCGACTTAGGGCTGGTAGTGATTTGGGGACAGCCAACATATTTTCCAATGGAGTTTTGATGGACTTCTCTTTATTTTTGTTGGTATTCCATATTTTTTCCGCCTCTTCCGCATTTTGTGCGACTTCCCCCGAAAATATATGTGTATGACGGCTTATGAGTTTCTCTATAGTACCTGCCAAAACATCCTCGATGGTAAAATGCCCTTCTTTTTCCGCTATTTTGGAGTTTAGGAGTATGAGGAGCAACAAATCGCCCAATTCCTCACACATTGCCATTTTATCGCTATTATCAATGGTATCCACCACTTCATACGCCTCTTCAAGCAGATTCGCCCGCAGACTTTCGTGGGTTTGCTCCTTATCCCAAGGACACCCATTCTCCCCCAACAAGACATCCACCACTCCACACAATTTTTCAAACTGAATACTTACCACCTCCTAAGACCGTGGGGCTCTGCCCCACACCCCGCAAGGGGCCAGCCCCTTGACCCCGCTGGGGACGCGTCCCCAGACCCGCACTTTTTATATTTTTTTACATTGCTTTGAATCAAGCGGATACAACCGTGCGGTCAAATAGTATTATAGCATGGCTGCAAAAAATTTTCCACCCATGGTTTCAAAAAGTTGAGGAAAGTATTGACGAACTTTTACTGATTTGATATACTAGTTGTATCTCAACGAGAGACTAAATAATACAAAAACGAGCGGGTCTGGGGGCGCGCCCCCAGCGGGGTTTGGGGCAGAGCCCCAAGGTTTTAAGAAGGGGATGTTGGGTGTGGAGAAGAATACGGCTAAGAAGTATATATGTGATTTGTGCGGATATGAGCACCTGCTTTACTATGTTTATAACGAAGAAACGTCGGGCGTGAAATTTGAGGATTTGCCAGATGATTGGGTCTGTCCGCTATGTGGTGCTAATAAATCAGCATTTAGAGAGGTTTAGAGGATAGTTGCGAGCGTTAAAAACTGCTTTTTTAACCTTTACTTGGTGTGTGAAAAATTATTTTGTGAATTAGGGGTGGAATTTGTCTGTATTTCTACTGGAACATGACTTTTGGTTTAAAATATTGCTCGTTTTGACGATAGTTGGCTTGATTGTTTATGGTAGCCTCGAGGGCTTTTTGATAGTGTATGCGGCTGTTTTGATATTTTCATCAGCTAGAATGTTTTTCACAAATTCAAAATGGCGAGCTAAATTCGCCATTTTTTTGGTCTTTATTTTCGTGTTTGTTATACAGGTTTTGGCAGCTGAAATGCTCCTGTACCCTCATTATTCGTATCCTATATATCGTGGAATCTGTGCAATGCTTTTGGTGCTTCCGCTCATTATCGGAAGATATGTGGTTACGGGGCAGTATTCTGCCCTCTACTTGCCCCCTTTGGGCGAGTTTGCCACTTTGAGCTTTGCTGAGCTCGTTAGCGGTATACACAGTATTCCACGCACTATTGATGAAATAAAACGCACAGGCAAGGGGCTTTCGATAGAAAACATAAAGAGTATCGCCAAGGACTTACCTCGACACAACTCCTTTCAATACGTAAACAACGGGAGTCTTACCGAAACATATTTTAACGAGGCACAAAAAAATATGTCCGATACACGTATATATATCGTTATATCGAACACAGGCAGTCCCGCAAGTGAAATTATATCGGTCTTTACTCGAAAACAGTATAATCATGCTTCTCTATCATTCGATAGGGAATTGAAAACAATCATCAGCTACAATGGCGGAGAGCGTGTGTATCCGCCTGGGCTCAATCCCGAAACATTGGATTATTTCAACAAGAAATCCGATTCTTCCATTATCGTCTATAGCTTAAGCTGCACGAAACACCAAAAACAAAAGATGCTCGATAAGGTAAAAGCGATAAACGAAGAAGGGAGTGCATACAATTTGATGGGCTTGTTGCTGAAACACTCTCGCAAGCCCAATATAATGTACTGCTCCCAATTTATATACAAAATTTTGGATTATGCAGGACTGTCCTATTTTGTGAAAAACAATGTATCGCCCACCGATTTAGTGGAGCAGGATTACAGACGCAAACTACAATTCGAATATGAGATGTTTTTTGATAGAGAGCTAGAATGACCCGTAGGGGAATCGAACCCCTGTTTCAGCCGTGAGAGGGCCGTGTCTTAACCGCTTGACCAACGGGCCATTTTGACTACTATATCACAACCATTTCAATTTGTCAAGTCGAATTTTAAATTTTTTTACTGGACTCGTTATCAGGCTCGTTGGCTCGTTCTAAAACTGTACTTTAAGCCACCAGGCCGCTTCGACTTCTCGCTTCCCTAGTCCGTATTTGAAACGTACATATCCGATATGTTTCTAAGCTCGTGGGCAATAACAGACTCATGTGTAAGAAAGCATATTATGTTGTCTTTGTTGATGCCTACGAACTTGCCCTCAATCGGTTTCCTTCCGATTACCATCGCCTTGACAAGCATACCTCTCCGGATTGTCAAGCCGTTGAAGGTAAATGTTTCTATGGGAAACAGGCTGTAGCATTTTTTGAGTATATATTCAAGCTCCATCTGCCTGTAATCACTAGTTACCACGGAATTGGTAGTAATCATTTTAAAAACCATGTATACCGTCCGTATGATATAGGTTAATATTAGCGCCAAAAAAGCCGCAAATATAATGTCTTGAACTTCTAAAATCAAGTTTCCTCATCTCCTTTTATAATCTGCAAATCGTAATCTTTCGTGCAATAATTTATTACATCTTGAGTTATCAGCTCGCCTGGGGCTATTATCGGTATACCAGGCGGTACTGGTGCTATAAAACTCGCCGCTACTTCGTTTAATGAATCCTTAAGTTTGGCAGTCTTTGTCGTTTTTTGCATTGCCTCTTGAGGTGTTGTTATTAGTTGCGGTAGAGGGGGAGGGGTGTCCTTGGCTGGGCAAGCGGGTTTGGCGAGTTTTATTGCATTTTTCAACCGCATAAAGCCATCTTCGGTGTCGGCGACGGAAGTTAGTGCTAGTGCAGAAGTGGGCGAGATTGCCTCGAAAGCCAAATTATAAGCCACCTCCAATTCCCGAGCATTTGAAATATTTAACAGTAGCTTGCTTATGTCGTTGCTTGATGAACCAGATGAACTAGGCGAACCAGGCGAATCGTGCAAGGCTAGAGCCTTTCTTAGTTCAATTAGCCTCTCCACGTATCTTTCAAATAAATCGGGATTTTTTCGCAGGGTGTTAAGGGTGTAGTCGGTGCTTGCCATTATCAGGTATGATGGGCTGCTCGTCTGCATAATGGCTAAAAATACCTTGAGTTTATCCCTATCGACTCTATTTCCCCTAATGTGTAGCACGGCACTTTGTGAAAATGCTGGCAAAGTCTTATGAAAGCTGTGTATCACAACATCTGCACCGTGGTGCAACGCCCCTTTTGGAAATATTGGATGAAACGGAAAATGTGCTCCATGAGCTTCGTCCACTATCAAAATACTTTCTCGATTTTTTTCCAAAATATTAGCTACATCAGCGGTGATGCCCTCGTATGTTGGGCTTGTTATTACAATGACCTTGGCGGCGGGGATCTGGTCAAAACCCCAAAAATAGACGGGGTTCGCACCAGACAATATTAAAGCGGAGTATACGGATTTATGGGAGCGGCGATCAACAGCAATCGTATCACCTCTGGAACAAGTGGCACAAATAGCGGCAATTATTCCCGAGCTAGAGCCGTTTACTAGCAAAAACGAAGTTTCTGCACCGTAAATTTGCGATATTCGCTCCTGCGTCTCTTTTATACAACCAGTAGGCTCATGTAAATTATCGGTTTCTGCAAGCTCCGTAACATCCAAATCAATTAGATTAAGCGGCGGCATGAAGATGCGATTCCTTTTGTGGCCTGGCATATGAAACGGATAAATATCTTTATCAATCCGCAACTCCAATTCTTCATATAGGCTTTTCAAGCTACTGGTTTCTCGACTGCAATGCCGCTGCGTGTTGTTCCAATATAAAGCGATTTCTATACTCTTGAACACGAGGCACATAATTTATAGTTTCGGCAAAGGGCGGAATACCACCGTGATTATTTACAGCCGTTGGTCCTGCGTTGTATGCGGCTAGTGCCAAGGTTTCATCGCCATCAAATAGGTCTAACATACGTCGCAGATATCGAGCACCGCCGTCTATGTTCTGCACTATATCAAATGGATTGCTAACGCCCAAATATGCGGCTGTCGCTGGCATAAGTTGCATAAGCCCCATAGCTCCAGCCCTTGAAACTGCCTCGGGGTTAAAGGAACTTTCTTTTTGTATAACTGCCCTTATCAGATTTGGGTCTAAGCTGTACCTGTTAGCCGCCGCCAAAATGGTTTCGTATATGGTTGCACGTTGTGGGTCGTCGGTTTGCGTAACCTCATAAAATCGTTGCAACACATCTTCGAATGTGCCAGGGGTCGGAGTGCCAAAATTTCCGACACTTTCGGGGTTACTCGTTTCGGTACTCACACCAACATTTGTGGTCGTTTCTATTGTTTCTACACTTGCTGGCGGTCTTATTCTAGTCATATGTTCAAATGCCATTTCAGCCCCTGAAATATTCGACAGGATATTTGACATTATTCGGTTATATGTGTCAATCGGATTAAGCATAAACAACTCTCCTTCTGTGTTCTTAAAACTGCGGGGGTGTCCCCAAACTTGAATTTTTGTGTTTTTTACATCAGCCCAAGGTAGCCTCGAGGTCCGTTGGTTCTTGTCGTTTCCAGCAATTTTCAAGGGCTATGATAATGTTACACCTTTTGTGTTAAAAAGTCAAATTTTTTTGCGAATTATAAAATTTTTGCATTGGTATCTACACATCGAGTTGTTAATGCAGTGTTGACAAAATTAGATTTTTGGGATACCATGAGAAAGTCGATATAAATTTGCGTTTCAGATGAAAGAAGATGCCTTGAAGATTGGATTAGAGGGATACAAAAATGGCAAAAATATTAGGCTTTCGCATACAAAATTTTAGAGTCCTGCGAGATGTTACCATGGGGCGGCTTTGGAATGTTAGAGGAACGGACCTAACACCCATGACGGCAGTAATCGGAAAGAACGGCACAGGCAAAAGCACTTTTTTCGATGCTTTTGGATTTTTAGCAGATTGCCTAAAAACCGATGTAGAAGAGGCTTTCGACAAACGAGGTGGATTTAAACGTGTCGTTTCGCAAGGTGTAAGGGATTCGATACGATTTGAAATTTATTATAGGGAAGAACACAATACGCAACCTATAACATACGAAGTGGCTTTTGATCTGGACGAAGATACACGTCCATATGTAAAAAGTGAACGATTGAGACAACGAAGGTCTGGGCAATCGAGGGGCATCCCGTTTTCATTTCTAATGCGAGCGAAAAGTAAAGGGATTGTCTGGAAAGGAAACCATTTATTGACTACCGAGACAGAATCTGACTTAGTTACATCACAGGAAATTGAACGACTCGTAGCGAAGGAATTACCCGAAACCGAGCTCGTTGATTTAGCAAACACTCGAAAATTAGGCATTACAATAATTGGTGCATTAAAGAGACATCCTCGAATCCTTGCATTTAGAGAATTTATCGAAAATTGGTATCTGTCCTACTTTACCCCTGATGCCGCTAGAGGTTTGCCATTGGCTGGCCCGCAAAAACACCTAAACACTCATGGCGATAACATCGGCAACGTAGTACAATTTATGAAACGCAACCATCCCAAGCAATTTGAAAAAATATTGATAGATATAGCGGGAAAAATACCAGGTATTAACAAGATAGATGCCACAATCATGATAGATGGGCGGTTGCTATTACAATTTAACGACAAGGGTTTTAACGATCCATTCTTAGCTGGACAAGTTTCGGACGGCACATTAAAAGTGTTTGCATATTTGTTATTGCTGGCAGATCCCAGTCCGCCGCCATTTATATGTATCGAAGAACCCGAAAACGGTTTATATCATAAACTGCTCGAAATCCTCGCAAGACAGTTTCGAGAACACGTTGCCAACAAAAGAAACAAATCACAAATTTTCATAACAACACATCAACCCTATTTTGTTGATGCACTAGAGCCTAAAGAAGTTTGGATATTGGATAAGGGAGCGGACGGTTTTTCGACCATTCGCCGTGCAAGCGAAAATCCCGTTGTTCAGGGCTTGGTAGATGAGGGATTGCCCTTGGGTAGTTTGTGGTATAGTGATTATCTTGAAAGGTTGGATTTGTGATGTACGTCGAACTGCTGATTGAAGATATGTCAGGCAAAAAAGCAATGGAAATACTTGCTCCGAAACTTTTTAACATACCCGTAAGGATTACTGCGTATAAGGGGATTGGTCATCTTCCCAAAAATATGAAACCAAAAACCGATGCAAGCAAACGGCAATTACTTAACCAGTTACCAAAATTGTTGCAAGGGTTCGGAAAAGTTCCTGATTGCAAAGCTGTAGTTGTAATATGCGATTTAGATGATAGGGATAGGCAAGCCTTTTTAGCCGAGCTCAACAGTAAACTTGAAGAATGTTTTCCGAAACCAACTAGTATTTTTTGCCTTGCAATCGAAGAATTTGAGGCGTGGTATCTTGGGGATTTAAACGCCGTACGAAAGGCTTATCCTCGTGCAAAAATCAATGTGTTAAATGGTTATAAAAATGATTCGATTTGCGGCACATGGGAAACACTTGCAGATGCCGTTTATACGGGCGGTAGCAAGGCATTAAAAAATAAAGGCTGGCAAGCAGTGGGGGAACAAAAATTTATATGGGCAGAAAAAATCAGCCCCCATATGAATGTTCATGAAAACATCTCTCCCAGTTTTAACGAAATGCGGAATAAATTGCATGGTATAAATAGCGGGGAAATTTGAAAAATAGGCATTAATTTGCATATTCTTTCCAAATTGTTGGCAAAACAAGCCTACTACGCTGCAATAATCAGAACGAAGTGTTAGCAACCAGCATCAAGATAAAATTCCCCTAACACTAACCCCACAAGGCAACAAAACCTCCCCGCCCTCAATCGGCAACCCAAGCGACCCGCTCTCAAACACCCCCGCAAACCCTCTCGACTTCAACGCTAATTTCAAGACATTTTCCATCGCCAAAACCCCAAACCCTGTCGTGTACGTGTTCAGCAAAATTAACAACGGATTTTCCGAGAAAATCGCCACACATTCCACAAGCAAATCAAACAACCTATCCTCTAACTTCCACACTTCGCCCCGTGCACCCCGCCCATACGACGGCGGATCCAATATAATCGCATCATAGAAATTCCTGCGCCGCCGCTCTCGCTGCACGAATTTTAATACATCGTCCGAGATTATACGGCACTCCGCAAGCCCCGATAACCGCATATTCTCCCTCGCCCAATTATTCATGCCTTTCGCCGCATCTACATGGGTTACGCTCGCACCCGCACTCAAACAAGCACAAGTCGCCCCACCCGTATATCCGAACAAATTCAGAGCTTTTATCGGCCGCCCCGCCCGCTCAATCGTCTGCCGCAACCAATCCCAATTCGCCGCCTGTTCGGGGAAAAGCCCCATATGCTTAAAATCTGTCGGCTTGATTTTGAATGTCAATTCATCATAAGAAATCGTCCAGCTTTCCATCGCCGAACGGCTTTCCCATTGCCCGCCGCCTTTGCTGCTCCTGTGGTAACGCAAATGATACCGCCCCCACAATTTCGGCTGCTGCTTACGCCAAATAATCTGCGGGTCGGGGCGAATCGTTAAAATATCGCCCCAACGCTCCAATTTCTCGCCGTCCCCCGCATCTAAAATTTCGTAATCCGCCCATTTATCTGCTATAAAACTCATGTTATTTTTTCTCGGACAAATTCCAACGCCTTGCCGATCTCCACGGACTCTTTCAGAGATTTATCTCGGCTTGTAATCTCCACAACGCCCTGTTTTAGGTTACGAGGGCTGACAATCACACGTATCGGAACGCCCAGCAAATCCGCATCGGAAAACATAACGCCCGTACTTGCGACCCTGTCGTCATAGATAATCTCGATACCAGCCGCCAGAAAATCCTTATACAGCCCGTCCGCCACGGCTCTGACCGCCTCTTCGTCCGCCCGCAAACAGGTCAAATGCACCTGCCAAGGGGCAATCGCAAGCGGCCAAATCGGACCAAAATCGTCCCGCCGAACCTCGCAAATCGATGCCGCCAGTCGCTCCACGCCTATGCCGTACGAGCACATCAACGGAAAGTGCAAGCCGCCCGCCTCGTCCTGATACTGCATACCCATGGATTTGCTGTATTTGTCGCCTAATTTGAAAATATTCCCGACCTCGATTCCACGTGCCAATTCCAAACTATTTTTCCCGCAATTAGGGCAAATATCGCCGTCCACAACCTTGGCAAAATCAAAAAACTCAACCGCCCCGCAGTCTCGCTCCAAATTCAAGCCCGTATAATGGAATCCCTCTTCATTAGCACCGCAGCACAGATTTTCTATCCCTTTCAGAGAATTATCGTAGAAAACTTTCACTCCGTCCAGCCCGACAGGCCCGCAATACCCCGCAACTAGCGGCATTTTGACCTCCGTAGCAGGATAAATTTCAGCCCCGACGACATTCCGCAATTTCGTCTCATTTACCTCAATATCGCCCCGTATAAACGCCACAATCTGCTCGCCGTCCGCTTTTTGGTAAATGATGGCCTTGCAAGACAAATTTTCCGCCAAATTTAGGAATTTGCAAACGTCCTCAATCGTCTTACAACCTGGCGTTGCGACCTTGTCAAGTCCCGCTTTCTCGGAAATAACAACCTCACTAACCTTCGCCGCCGCCTCCAAATTCGCCCGAAAATCACATTCTTTGCACAGCACAAGCGTATCTTCGCCCACGTCCGCCAGCAACATAAATTCATGTGCCATGCTGCCGCCCATCATACCCGAATCCGATTTCACAGAAACCACCTCAGGGATTCCAGCTCGTGCGAAAATTTTCTCATACGCCTCATAAAATCTATCGTAACAAGCGTCCAAATCCTCGCTATTTGTGTGGAAAGAGTAGGCATCTTTCATAATAAATTCTCGGACACGAATAAGCCCCGCCCGAGGCCGAGCTTCGTCCCGAATCTTCGTTTGTATCTGATAAACCGAAAACGGATACCTCTGATACGAGTTCCCAAATTCCCGTGTCAAGTGCACAGCCGCCTCTTCATGGGTCATGCCCATGACCATATTCACGCCATTCCTATCCTCGAACCGCATAAGCTCAGCGCCCACGCCCGCATATCTGCCCGATTCCTCCCACAGTGCCGCCGGCATAATCACGGGAAAAAGCACCTCTTGAGCCCCAATCCTATCCATTTCCTCTCGGATAATCTGTTCAATTTTCCGAGCAATCCTCAAAAGCGGCGTATAAGTCGAATAAATCCCAGGCCCAACCTGCTTAATATACCCACCCCTAACCATAAGCGCATGGCTATCTATCACACAATCCGCAGGCCGCTCCTTAAACCGTTCGCCCACCAATTTATCCAATTTCATAAAATTTCCTCCTTAAAAGATTAAGACCGTGGGGCTCCGCCCCACACCCCGCAAGGGGGCTAGCCCCCTTGACCCCCTTCGTTCGTTTTTGGTGGCTCGTGGACTTCCGATATGCTGTTGCAGATTTATAGCGGTTCTGGGGGTATTTGTTGTTCAAATTTTTTGCCGTTGGGCAAAAAATGTCTGCTTAGCTTGCTAAGCCGCCCAATGGCGTTCCTCAAACCCGAACAAATTTTAAAGTTTGTCCACTTTTCAAAGTGGCGGGGTCAAGGGGCAGAGCCCCTTGCGGGTCTGGGCAGAGCCCAGCGGGGG
>WRKH01000283.1 GCA_009778175.1 Turicibacter sp. | reverse complement strand
AGTTCGCCCCTACGGGTGGTGATGTTGTAGGGGCGAACTCTGTTCGCCCGTCCCTATAAATCGTTTAAGTTAATGATATTGATTCCATCCGCCCGCATTTACTACAAATTTGCAACAGTTGACACAAAACCAAGAGCCAACAAATAACAAACGAGCAGTCCAGGGCGCGCCCTGGTGGGGGTGTGGGGGCAAAGCCCCCACGGTCTTAACGTGTTCGTTGCATTATGGTGGCTTGTGTGTTTGTGGCTAGTAGTATGGTGTTTGTGTTGTTTAGGAAAGTTGCGTTGTTTATGTCCTGTATGGCAGTGTGATTCCATAATATCATACCTTGAGTGTTTATTGCAAGAAAATCTCGATCTAATCCGATGAGAAGAGTGCCGTGTGCTATAGATAAATGAGTTGCCCGCCTGCCCAGATCGTGCCTCAGTATAAGTTGACCGTTGAAATCGTATATGAATAAAATGCCAGGAGAATCCGCTTCAAAATCGTTGAGAAATGGCTCACCGCTCACAAAAGCAAAGAAATTTTCGCCCACTTGAAATAGGTCGGGTCGATTGTGCAGAGGAATACTCCACTCATAACCATGATTGCCCTCTTCTGAATTATAACCTATTATGCGTTGGTCAGTCAATGCTATCATCTGCATACAATTCACAAATCTTGTGTGCAGGGTAAATTCATTGTCAAAACGGTATGACCTAAACATTCCATCCTGCCAACGCCGTGATTCGGCTATCCTTCTCAAATAGCTAAAGCTGATGTGCGAAGATATAAGCCCCGATGTGTCAAGCCTTGCCATGGTTATTAGTGCACCGCAGTCCGATACATCGACCGAAAAGGGAAATACATTTATTTCGCCCATCAATGCGTGGTAGATTGGAATCTGAAAATTTTCAGCATCGTACACCTGGAGCAAATAGCCCGTTTCGGTACTCATAATTACTGATAGATACCCCGTTGCATTTACTGTAAAATATAGTATCGGCTGGGGCAAATTCACGCTGTATAGCAATCCCGTTGCATTAAATACGTGAATTTCCTTTCCGTTAGAGTCGCCGACAGCCGCCACGCCGCCACGCCCGACCGTAATGGGGCTTGACATATTGAAACCGTGTTGCCAAAGCACGTCCCCATCTATCGATAGATTTTGCACCCCATCTCGTGCCACAAACAGGAAGCTATTGCCAAATGCGTAAAAACTCGCCATGGTATCAAAACTATATTCCAGCCGAACGTCTGTATAAACAAACTGCCAATATTGCGTATCGCCCCCCCAAAGTTCCACGGCAAAATGCTGTGTCAGCACCACGACAACAAGCAAAACACAGCCTATCAAAATCGCTTTGCCAGGCGAAATTCTTCTCTTTTTCCTATTCTTCACGGACATCAACTCCTTAATTTGGAAAGTTAGAAGAATCGTATCATAAAATGTCAAAGTTTGTCAAGATTTGTCAAGAAATTTTTCGGGAAAATTTGACAAGCTCCAAAATTTAGGCTACAATAAAAAAAGTGGGCAATGCCATGATGTCATTTAGAAATCATGGAGGTTCAAATTGAGAGTAAAGCTAGTATTTATGCTGTTTTTGGCAGTTGTGTTGGTCTTGGGGGCTAGTGCTGCGACCTATGCGAACGGCGAGGACGGCGAAAATGAAAGAAACGGGAATTTGGTACGGACACAGATTCCCGTAAACAGGCCACCTGATTTTCCACCGTTGCCTTTTACGATGGTGCGGAACTACATCTACCACGAGCCTGGTATGCCGATGTTGCTAACGATGGATTTTAGCGGCCCACAAGAAACTTGGAGCTGGATGGCGGACGAGCTTGCGGCGTTGAGGGAAACCGATGTCTTTTTACACAGGGCATTTTTAGCGGGCTGGCGTAACACCAGTATTATCCCTCGTGAGCTGTTTGTAACGGTTTACGTTTACGGCAGGGAATTTCAAGGCACAATGACTCGTGCCAAGGAATCGGCAGTAGCAAATGCCGCTGGGAATGTGATTGGTTGGGACGATGCACCCACCCCGTTCGTAGACTGGGATGGCAGCAGGAGTTGGGGAGCGCATTTTAACGGCGTTTTGACCTTTACGGGCAATTTTGAACCTGAATGGGAGAACGGTTTTCTTAGCGAAACATTCTTCGATTTGGGCGATATTGGCGAAATTGACCCGAACGACCCACAATTTTTCGATTTTGACATAACCACGCTTGACGATGAAGAGCTTGCGGAGTTGGGTTTTAGGTGGTGCGAGGATTTCGAGCGTGAAAATGTGGGCGAAACGGACGAAACAGGAGAAATAAACGAAATTGACGACATTCAAGAAATCGATACACTCTCGTTGGCAGAAAATGCCAGTTTTGCCGATATAGCTGATGTTCCCGCAGTGCAAAATATTACACGCTTGGTTGGCAGCAGGGTGTACGAGGGCGAAGTACCGCTTGTTGGATTGGTAATGTATGCGGCTTTTGAATGGGTTGCAACATATAGCGGGGACGTGCCTTTTGCGGGGATTTTATTAACCGCAGCTGAATGGGAGGGTTTGCCCGACATTGTCGTTAGCGGGTTTAGCCCGACCTACGACAACACTAAGACCGAGGAAATTTTGCCGTCTAGTGGCGAGTTTGACGAGAACAAGCACCATTACAGGCAATTCTTCGGCGATTAGAGATTAGAAATTCCGCTAAAAATAGCGGAATTTGAGCAATGACACGGCATTGCCCACTAAGACCTTGGGGCTCTGGTTGCTCCGCAAACGCCTAAACGGTGTCCACAGGACACCAGGCGCCCCCACACCCCGCAAGGGGTGCACCCCTTGACCCCCTTCGTTCGTTTTACTTGGGTCTTGGATATTTCTTGTATGGTTCAAATTTTTTGGTGTTTGATATATTATGGAAGGAGTGTGTATTTGGACACTACAAACATTAAATTAGAGTCGGAGCGGCTTGTTTTGCGGGGGTTTTCGAAGGCTGATTTGGCGGATTTTAATGAATATGCATCTGTGCCAGGCGTGGGCGAAATGGCTGGCTGGGCATATCACAAATCTATTGAAGAAAGCCAAAAAATTTTGGATATGTTTTTGGCTAAGAAAAGCAATTTTGCCCTGTTCCACAAGGCGGACGGCAAGGTTATAGGCTCGTTGGAGTTGCAAAATGCGGGCTGGATATTAAAACACCCCGATTTTATCGGGAAAAGCTCGCTTGAACTCGGATATGTGCTGGCAAAACCTTATTGGGGTCAGGGGTTGGCGGTCGAGGCGGCGAAAACCGCAATAAATTACGCTTTTCAAAACGGAACGGAAGTCATCGCCTGCAATCATTTCCCCGAAAATGCACAGTCCCGCCGTGTTATTGAAAAATTGGGCTTTGTCTACTCGCATACGGGGCAATTCAATTCCCCGATGGGCAAGGTTTTTGACGAACTACGGTATGTTTTGGCAAAAACATAGGACATACCTTGCGGATGAAAAAATTGTGCTATTTGCACAACGCAAAAGAATGTGCTACACTGTATAAATATAAATAAAAATTTAAAGTTTGTCCACTTTTCAAAGTGGCGGGTTGTGGGGGCGCCTGGTGTCCAGTGGACACCGTTTAGGCGTTGCGGGTAGCACCAGAGCCCCACGGTCTTTAGAAAGGGTGCGCTATGTTTAAGAATTTGAAGAGTAAGTTGATTGTTCCAATAATAGCTACATTTGTTGTGGTGGTGGGAATTACTACGATTGTCGTAAGTTTAGAGGTAAACAGCCTTATCAACACGACAAGCACTCAGCAGTTGATGTCAGCTAATGATGCCATCGTAACCTACATAGAATCGCTCAAACAGCAGACACTTCTGGCTGCCTCTGCTGCTGCTCATAGCTACGAAATTATTTCGATTATTCGTACTCTGGATGAAGCTGGGGCATCCGATACTGCCGCCCTTATGGTCGATTATCTTCTTCTTCAGAAGGAGTTATCCCTTATTGATGCCATTGTGGTAATGGATCTAGATGGGTATATCATTGCACGGTCGCACGTTCCCGATATGTACGGCGATTACGGCGGGGCTACACCTGTTGCACTGGCACTGGAAGGTCAGCGTGTTTCCATGTTTGCAGCAACCCCCACCGTGCCGCTTGTGCTGACGGGTATATCTCCCATTCGCCATAACGATGAAATCATCGGCGGCGTTGCTGCCTTGATTGATATTGGCTTGGCGGAACACGTTGACCATATTTCGGAAAATTTTGGGGCAGATCTTGCTTTTTTTCTGGGAGATGCGACAGTTATAAGTACCCTTATTCATCCTGAAACGGGAGTAAGGGCAATCGGAACTCCTTTTCAGCCAGTAGTCGAGGCGGCAATCATGGCAGGCGAAAGCATATTGCTGCAACTGGACGTTTTTGGTATAATTCCGTTTTTTGCCTATTATACGCCGATTTTTGACCTGCAAGGCGATGTTATGGGTGCGATTTTTGTGGGGCTTTCGGTGGAAGAAGCCCAAGCACTGGGTGCTTTCTTGCAAATTTCCCTGATTATAATCGGATTTCTGGGCATAGTTGTCGCCAGTGTTGTTGCAGTTTCGGTTATAGCCAAGGTTTTGAGGCCGATAAACAGCCTTGCGGCAACGATTCGAGAGGTCTCCGTGGGCAATATCGATGTCAACCGAGTAGCCAAAATTCCGCAAGACGAGGTGGGCAATCTCATGCTTGACACTTACACGCTCATCGACTCCATAAATAGCCTAATCTCAGATATAAACAGACTTTCGCACGAATTTATCAAGGTTGGCGATATAGAATATCGCATAAATACGGACAAATACGATAACGCTTTCAAGGAATTAATGGAAGGTACAAACGCCATTGTCGCAAGTATGGTGGGCGATATGCTACCTGCCATCGGGGCTATCAATGAAATTGCAAACGGCGATTTCAGCGTAGCTGTGAAAGATTTGCCAGGTAAGAAAATTATTCTGCCAGAAGCCATCAGAAGTGTGTCTAGCAAGCTAAACGATATATACGATTCGGTAGACCTTCTTATGGAAAGTGCCTTGAAAGGGGACTTTTCTTCGCAGATTGACCATAGCCGATTTGAGGGCAGCTGGCAAAGGCTTGCAAGCAAGCTAAACAGCCTTATGGAGTCTGTTGCAAAACCGATAAAGGAAATCGAGAGCAGCGTAACTTCCATGTCGCAGGGCGATTTTTCAGAAATTGAGGTAAATGCACCTGGTACTTTTGGCGTATTGCAAGAAACTTGCAATCAGGTAAACAAAATCACAGGACTCTATGTGGACGAGATAGCACAGACTCTGCAACTTATTGCGGATGGAGATTTGACGGCCTCGATTAAGCAGGATTACAGAGGTTCGTACGCACCGATAAAGACGGCGATTAACACCATTTTGGAGAGTCTAAATTCCACGATATTTGATGTGCAGACGGCGGTTAATCAGGTGGCACAAGGGGCGGCGCAAATTTCGGACAGCTCCATGATTTTGGCGGACGGAGCCACCAAGCAAAATTTGGCGATTTCGGAGCTTACCGCTTCCATTTTACAGATTCACGAAAAGGCGACCCACGCCAGTGAAGATGCGATAATGGCAGATGAAAATTCCGCAAAGATTCGGGAGTACATAGGAAACGGCAGCGACGCTGTCAATTTGTTGAACACGATAATGTCTAAGGTAAAGGTTTCGAGCGAAAACATTGGGAAAATCGTGGGCGTGATAGAGGGCGTAGCGTTCCAAACGAATCTGCTTGCTCTAAACGCTTCGGTCGAGGCAGCTCGTGCTGGAGAGCATGGCAGAGGGTTTGCCGTGGTGGCGGAAGAGGTACGCAGCCTTGCCAGTCGTAGTCAGGCTTCAACTGCCGAGACTTCTAAGATAATAGAAGAGGATGCAAACAATGTAAACGATGGTTTGGAGGCGACAGGCTCGGTGGTAGCCAGTTTCGAGACCATTGAGAACACTATTGGCGAAATATCCAGCCTTATTACGGAGATTACCGAAATTTCCAACGGGCAGCTGGAGTCCATCACAAACATAAATCAAAGGGTATCCGACATAGCGGGCGTTATAACGGACATTTCAGCCACCGCAGAAGAATCCGCCGCTTCCTCACAACAACTAAGCTCTCAGGCAGAAGTTTTACGGAAAAAAGTAGCATTTTTCAAGATAAGGTCTTAAAACCGTGGGGCTCTGCCCCACACCCCGCTGGGGGCGCGCCCCCAGACCCGCTCGTTTTGTATTTTGAGGTATGGAGCAAACGCATAAGTATTTTCTAGATATAGCAGAAGTGCGGGGTAAATTTACGCAAAAACAGGGCGAAACGCAAGTTCGCCCTGTTTTTGTTTTGTTTCGTAGGGGCGGATATTATCCGCCCGTGATTTTTGCGGTTTACATAATTTTGCGGTTTTGAGCGATTGCGGGCGGATTCTATCCGCCCCTACGCTAGCCAAAAAGGTACTAGACTTTTTTCTTGTTGAATGAAGATGGAACAAGCCTGTACGCCTCTTTTTTGTCCGATTTTGTTATATATCGGGTCGCTATGCGTTCGTTGCAATTCGGGCAAAATATCGCCCCGAGATGCTCCGAAAAATCAAATACACCGTCTATGATGCGTTCGTTGTACATCTTAACGAAATTGCTCCCGCCAACCTTTTGATAATTAGCAATAAAGGTCTTGCAATAAGCACAACTAACCGCCAACACATGACTACCTCGAACCCTCTTGCAATTAGGATTTTTAAGTATCTCCATTCCAAAACCACCCATCCAATACCATAAACACTACAACCCGCTAACCCAAAACAACTCAAAAAGCAACAAAACGAGCGGGTCTGGGGGCGCGCCCCCAGCGGGGTCAAGGGGCAGAGCCCCTTGCGGGTCTGGGCAGAGCCCAGCGGTCTTATAACTTAAAATATGATACCATTTGTTGTAATAGCGTAGCCTGTGAATTTAATTCTTCTGCAGCTGCGGCAGTCTGTTCGGATACGGCAGAGTTGCTCTGTACTACCTGCGAAATTTGTGAAAGCCCTAAACTTACCTGTGCTATCGCATCAGATTGCTCCCGTGAAGATATGGTTATGTTGTTGATTATATCCAAAACTTCGGAGGCGTTGCTCATTATAAGCTCAAGAGACTCCGCTGTGGTTTCGGCAATATCGCTACCGATTTCCACACGTGAAATAGAATCCTCAATTAACGTGGTCGTCTCGGAGGCGGCTTGCTGGCTGCGATTTGCCAAAGAACGTACCTCTTCCGCCACAACATTAAAGCCCTTACCATGTTCGCCCGCCCGTGCCGCCTCAACTGCCGCATTTAGCGATAGCAAGTTGGTCTGGAACGAAATATCCTGAATAACCTTGATAATGCGTGAAATATTGTTGCTAGACTCCTTGATTTGCAGCATAGCCTCCAACATCTGCCGCATCGCCGCATTGCCCTCCATCGCATTTTCCGATGATTTGGCGGAAAGCCCGTTGGCGTTCTCAGCGTTGTCGGCGTTTTGTGATGTCTGCTCTTTGATAAGGTCAACGCTCGCACTCAACTCTTCAATAGAGCCAGCCTGCTCTGTGGCTCCGCTGGCTAAATCCATGGCGGAGCTAGATATTTCCGAAACTCCAGTCAGCAACTGGAAAGATGCGGAATTAATTTCAGATATTGTCTTGTGTAGCCTAGTTACGATGTCGTTAATACTCTCCTTAATCGCCTTAAAGTCGCCCACATATTCGCTAGAAATATTATGGGTCAAATCACCCGCCGCTATCTGTGCAAGAGATGTTGTAATGTCTTTGATATAACCATTAAGGGCATCGACCGTACCGTTTACGCCCTCCTTTATAATGGCAAAATCTCCTGAATAGTTGCCCTCAACCTTCTTGTTAAAAATACCCTCGATAAGATGCCCCATAATATCTCGTATCTCGGTAATCGGCTCATCAACGGCTCTGCATACCTTGTTAAGCCCCTTTACTAACTCTAGCCAATCTCCATAACCCTCAAATGCCTCTTCGTCAATGGAATATGCCAAGTTTCCGTCTATCGAGGCAGCCTTAATCATGCCGCTAATCCCCGTGGAAACATTCGTAACATTCTTTTTCAAACGGTCGAACACACGATTGATATATGCCTTTTTATGCGGAAATTCCTCTAGCGTAATCGTAAAATTGCCCCGTGAAATTTCCTCAATCGCCTCCATGGCTTTCTTTGTCATATCCACGTTGTCAAGGGTCATTAGGTTAATCTGCTCCACAACACTTTTATACGCCCCCACATATTTTTCAGAATCGATAAAGACCTCAATATCGCCCCGTTCGTGTTCTCTCGACATGATTTCCAAATCGCTCATAAGGGAGTTGATTATATCCGTAAGGCGTTTTGTGCTTCTGGACAGAGTGGCAATTTCATCATTCCCGTCCACCTTGATATTTACATTCAAATTGCCCTCCGACACATTTTCGAGTGCATCAACGATTTTAGCCATGGGTTTCACAACAAGGTTCGGTATAATAATGGACACGATTACGCAGACTATCAGCCCAAGCAAAACCGCCACGCTCATTATTACAATCGTGGTGGCAGCAAGCGACACTATGGTGTCGTAGCTGTTATCCATAAGTTGCTGGGCATCGGAAGTCATTATGGCGTATAGGTTAACCATCTGCCAATGGAGCACATCCCCCTCCAAGAGCAGTTCGCCCACCCTCTGCGAGTCTCCTTCTGCAGTCGCCTCGATTATGGGGGACATAACCGTGTTTATGTAGGTATGCAGGAGTGTTCTCATGGTTTCTATATTTTGATACCTGATATTTCTCTCCTCATCGCCGAGAGAGGGGTCTTGCATTATGTTTTCACGAAAAGCATCTATGCGTTCAAATAAAGGAGTATAGGCACTTTCGAGCGTATCGAAAGTAATCGTTTGCCCATGAGGACCTTCATAAAATACTTGACGTAAAACGGTGTACCGCAGATGCATTATTTCGCCCGAGAGTACGTTCAAGATAGACAGTCTTTCGTTAGGATAGCCAAAGATATATACGTACTGATTGTTCATGTTGGTAATGTTTACTATACTGAAAATCGAGATAAACACAGCTATAATAAGCACGGACACAAACCCCAATATAATTTTTGGCCTGATTTTGACATTTTTCAACATAATTTTAACTCCAATTCTATAAATTTTTCCCACTTCACGATAACTTCATGACAATAGTATAAAACTATCTGAGGCCTGTGTCAAATAAAAATTTCCCCCTACCAAAACTCCAAACAATATGATATAATAAAAGCAACAAAAAAAACTAGAATATGGTGGTGGTGGTATGCGTAAAAAGGAAATGATAGCGATGCTCCTGGCGGGCGGACAAGGTAGTAGATTAGGTGTCTTGACGGCATCGAAGGCGAAACCTGCCCTTGCTTTTGGCGGAAAGTACAAAATTATCGACTTTCCCATGAGCAACTGCATAAATTCTGGCGTGGATACTGTGGGGGTTTTAACCCAGTATCTACCCCTAGAACTCAACAGGCACATAGGCATTGGAATCCCGTGGGATTTGGATAGGCGTAACGGCGGCGTTACTATTTTAGCGCCCCATGTAAAAGGGGACGAGGGCGAATGGTACTCTGGTACTGCAAACGCCATCTTCCAAAATATCGACTTTATCGACAATTATAACCCCGATTACGTCCTTATCCTCGGCGGTGATCACATCTATAAGATGGATTATTCCAAAATGCTCAATTTCCACAAACAAAGCGGCGCAGACGCAACTATCGCTGTGCAGGAAGTGTCCATGGACGAGGCTACTCGCCTGGGCATAATGAACGTCGATGAACAAGACAAGGTCTATGAATTTGAAGAGAAACCAGCCCAACCCAAAAGCAATCTTGCTTCCATGGGTATCTACATTTTTAGCTGGCAGGAACTCCGCAAATCCCTTGTTGCCGATCGGGATATTCACCCTGACAGCGACTTTGGTAAACATATTATACCCATGATGTTGAACGAGAACAAAAAATTGTTCGCCTACCGTTTCAACGATTATTGGAAAGACGTGGGTACAATCGAGTCTTATTGGATGGCGAACATGGATTTAATCCAAACAGTCCCCGATTTTAACCTATATGAGGACTTTTGGAAAATTTACACCGATAGCGATCATCAGCCCCCCATTTACACGGGCCTCGAATCCGACGTAAACACAAGCCTACTTTCCGAGGGCTGTGAAGTCTCGGGCAAGGTCTATAATTCAATCATAGGCCCGGGCGTGATAATCGAAGAGGGTGCGGTCGTGCAGGCTTCCATTATAATGGGGCGTTGTGTCATCGGTGCAGGTGCGTTTATCGACCGCTGCATAATCGACGATTCCTGCACGATTGGCGAAAATGTCAAAATCGGTACTGGCGAAAATGTGCCGAACGCCGCAAAACCCCATGTTTACGATTCGGGCATAACGGTTATCGGCGAGTCCACAACCATTCCGCCCAACGTAACTATCGGCAAAAATTGCGTTCTTTACGGCGTTACGACCCCAGAAGATTACGCAAACGGCGAATTGGCAAGCGGACAGGATATAATACGCAGAATGGAGGACGAATAGTGAGAAGTATAGGAATAATTTTAGCGGGCGGCGGAGGCAATTCCGCCAAGCTAGGCGGTCTTACAGAGACACGCGCAACACCAGCGATGCCCATCGGCGGTTGCTACCGCTGTATCGACTTCACGCTCAGCAACATGGCAAATTCGGGCATGAACAAGGTAGCGGTCATAACCCAGTACAATTCACGTTCCCTCCACGACCATCTCTCCTCGTCAAAATGGTGGGATTTGGGGCGTAAACAGGGCGGACTCTTTATTTTCACGCCTTACTTATCAGGGAGCAATTCCTACTGGTTTAGGGGCACGGCGGACTCAATCCATCAGAACATAACGTACCTAAAACGCAGCAACGAGCCATACGTGGTCATAGCCTCTGGCAACAGCGTACACAAAATGGATTACAACGAGTTAATTAACTATCACACGGAAAAGGATGCGGACGTTACAATCGTCTATTCCAAAATCAAGCCAGCGGACGACATAAACGAATACGGCGTACTAACGGTGGACAATGATTTCCGCATAACCGACTTGGAAGAAAAGCCACTCGAGCCGCAATCCAACTTAGTATCCTTGGGCATTTACGTCATTTCACGCACGCTCCTAATCAAACTTTTGGAGACAATCAACGCCGAGGGACGTTACGATTTGGTGCAGGATGTATTTGTCCGTTACCGCAAGCGGCTTCGCATTTTCGGTTATCATTATAATGAATATTGGCAGACGATTAACAGCATACACACATATTTTGAGTGCAACATGGATTTTCTCAAAAAGGACGTACGCTCGCTTTTCAACCACCAATACCCATTCACAGACACAAAGCCAAAGGACGAGCCCCCAGCCAAGTACAACATTGGGGCAAGGGTAATAAATTCTCTAGCTGGCAGCGGAGCAATCCTAAACGGAACAGTACAAAACTCCGTCCTCTTCCGTAAAATATACACAGGCGAGGGTTCCAAAATAATCAACTCCATAGTAATGGACGGATGTTACATAGGCAACAACTGCACGGTAGAAAATGCCATCCTGGACAAAGAAGTAGTCCTCTCAGACGGCAAAGAAATAAAGGGCAACAAAGAAAACCCAACAATAATAAACAAACTATCAGTACTCTAAAACCGTGGGGGGCTCTGCCCCCACACCCCCGCAAGGGGCAAGCCCCTTGACCCCAACGTTCGTTTTTGGTGTTACCATGGGAATCCCTAATGGTATCAAATTTGAAGTGGTTGACGGAAATCCAAGGTAACATAAAAAGCGAAAGTTGGGGGTCAAGGGGGCTAGCCCCCTTGCGGGGTGTGGGGCAGAGCCCCACGGTTTTGATGTTTTAGATTGAGAGAAGGGGTGTAGTGTGAAGAAGTTTGAGGAAGTTTTTGAGAGAGCGGTGGGGGAGAAGAGAGTTGTGGCTGTTGCGGCGGCGGCTGATTTTCATGTTTTGGAAGCTGTGGCGGCGGCGGTTGATAGAGGGATTGCGGAGTTTGTGCTCTTTGGTGATGAGGAGCGGATTAGGGAGATTGCTGGGGAAGTTGGGCTGAAGAAGTTTGAGGTTGTTGCGGAAAATGATGATGTGAAGGCTTGTGGGAAAGCAGTTCGGTTTGTGGCGGAAGGGAAAGCCGATGCCATTATGAAAGGGATTGTTGAGACTGGTACGATTATGAAAGCGGTCTTGGATAAAGAGGCTGGTATGAGGACTGGGAGAAAATTGAGCCATTTGGCGGCGTTTGAGTTGGGGACGTATCATAAATTGTTGTTTGTAACCGATGCGGCGATCAATATTGCCCCTGATTTGGAAGGGAAGAAAGAAATACTGGCAAATGCGGCGGCGGCTATGGGGAATTTGGGGATTGAGAAGCCGTTGATTGCGTTGCTTGCGGCGAAGGAGAAAGCCGATGATAAAATGCCTGTAACGCTGGAATATGTGGATATTGTGGCGGAGCATAAGAGGGGCTTTTTGGCGGAAGCGGTGCTGGACGGGCCGCTGGCGTTAGATAATGCCATTTCGGCGGAATCGTGCGAGATAAAAGGGATAGTTAGCCCTGTTGGTGGGGATGCGGATTTGTTGTTCTGCCCCAATATCGAAGTGGGGAATGTGCTGTATAAGTCGCTGGCGTTTTTGGCAGGTGCGAAAAACGGCGGCGTGGTGGTGGGTGCGAAACGCCCGATTATCCTGACCTCGCGTGCGGACTCGGCGGAAAGTAAATTGATTAGTATTGCCCTGTCGGTTTTATTCTGATTTTAAATTTTTTCCTTGATATGCAACTGCTTTTGTGCTATTATTTTAGTAGAAGATGTGTGAGGGGAGGTGGCTGTGGTGAGGCGGTATAATGGTATAACTAATGAAGAGTTGCGTAGCTATCTTGACACCAATGTTAAGGAGATGCGAGAATATACTGACAAAAACATTAAAGAAATGCGTGAAAGCCTTGACACCAATGTTAAGGAGATGCGAGAATACACCGACAAAAACATTAAAGAAATGCGAGCGGATTTGCAAGCCAACATTAAAGAAATGCGAGAGAACACCGACAGAATTTTCGAGCGAATGGACAAGCGACAGGAGCAGTTAGAAGAACGTTTGAACAAGGGCATGGCAGAGTTACGTCAAAACACAAAAGAGAACATAGCGGAGTTACGCCAAAGTACAAAAGAAACAGAAATCCGCCTAGACAAAAACATGGAATCCCTTAAAGCGGATTTCAAGGAAGTAAAATCCGAGGTTAAGGGGATAAAAATATTTATTTTGGGTTCGGTGGCGATTCCAGTAGCCATAGTGTTGGGTGCGGCATTTTTACCCACAATAATCGACAACTGGCGGAATACAGCGACACAACCACAGTCCACACAACAACTGCAAGCAGAAATCGGTAGCACCACGGAGTAAGCAAACGAGGTGGGAAAATGAGACGGTATAATGGTATAACTAATGAAGAGTTGCGTAGCTATCTTGACACCAATGTTAAGGAGATGCGAGAATACACTGACAAAAATATTAAAGAAATGCGTGAAAACCTTGACACCAACATTAAAGAAATGCGAGAGTACGGCGACAAAATTTTCGAACGCATGGACAAACGTCAGGAGCAGCTGGAAGAACGCCTAAACAAGGGCATGGAAGAATTGCGACAAAATTCCAGAGTTTTAGAAGAACGCCTAAACAAGGGCATGGAAGAATTACGCCAAAGCACAAAAGAGAACATAGCGGAGTTACGCCAAAGTACAAAAGAAACAGAAATCCGCCTAGACAAAAACATGGAGTCCCTTAAAGCGGATTTCAAGGAAGTAAAATCCGAGGTTAAGGGGATAAAAATATTTATTTTGGGTTCGGTGGCGATTCCAGTAGCAATAGTGTTGGGTGCAGCATTTTTACCCACAATAATCGACAACTGGCGGAATACAGCGACACAACCCCAGTCCACACAGCAACTGCAAGCAGAAATCGGTAGCACCACGGAGT
>WRKH01000282.1 GCA_009778175.1 Turicibacter sp. | reverse complement strand
GAGCCATATAAGACGAACGTTGGGGTCAAGGGGCTTGCCCCTTGCGGGGGTGTGGGGGCAGAGCCCCCACGGTTTTAATCTTTTAGTTGACGGAGACTTGTGGGAGAGCCATGCTTACGTCGTTGCGGAAGGATTCTAGAGCCTCTTCGCGAGTCATTATGCCGCTTATGTACATGTCTACTGCGTCTATGAATGCGTCTCCTATTGTTTGGTCAGTGCCTTGTTGTAAGCCGAATGATACGGCTAAGGCTGCCTCGCCGAAAATTTCGTAAGGGTTTTGTCCGCCTATGAATGTAGCGGCTGGAGAAGCGGCGATTATTGGGCCAAGTTCGCGGATTAGGAGTGCGGAGGATACTAGGTCGCCTGCACCTTGGTCAAGACCAGCTGGGAGGTCTGGGTTGATGTTCGTTAGGAAATCGTTTGTGTATACGCCAGTTGCCCAGTTCCGTAGATGAGCTTCGTCTAAGGTGGCGAAACGTACGAATTCTACGGCGTTTTCTGGATTGTTGGCTAGTTCGGTAACGCCTAGCCATGTGCCGCCCCATTGATAGGGGAGCGGGCCTGGGATAACGCCCCAATCGCCGCCTGTGTCAGGTGCGTTTGTCATTAGGACGAATGGCAAGCCCCATGTGGGTAGGAAGAACGAGAATACGTCGATTGGATTTCCAGCGGCATCAATAACATCGCCGCGCATGGCATCAAACCATGGGGAATCCCATTGTCCAATTTCGGCATCCAAGCCCTCTTGACGGAGGTTGAATGCGAACGTCATGTATTCGTCCATGAGTGCGTCGATTGTGAGAGTGTCGTTTACTACCCAAGGTTGGGCTCTGTTGGGCAGAAATGCACGGAATACCTCGGTAGGCGAGGCAACAACACGGCTAGATCCGCCAGATTGGGTTTGGATAAGGCGCGCATTATCCATAAATACGTTCAGATTGGCAAAAAGCGGTGCAATTACATCAGGGTCGCTTGAACCAAAATAACGCTCTGCCATGCTGCGGCGATAGAACATAGCGCCAGGCGTGGCTTGGTAGGACAGGGCGCGTACAACGCCGTCATCGTCCGTTCCTGCTTGGATTGTGAATGGAATGGTCTCGACAGCATCGGCATAGCCCATGATGTAGGTGAGTGGTGCAAGCATACCGGGTTCTAATACGAAGCTACGCACAAAGTCGGCTTCCATGAACACGATGTCAGGTACGTTAGCACCAACAGCGAGGGAATTCCACACCCATTCCAGGTACATACCGTCTTCCATGGGTGTAATCTGGAAGTCGAGGTTTACATTGGGGTTCGCACCTTGGAAAGCGGTGGCGATGACCTGTGCCTCGGTCGTGAAGCTCCACACGACGAGGTCGCCTTCCGCCTGTCCAGGCGCTACGGGTTGAGTTGCAGCACCAGCGGCCGCGCCTCCACCACCATTACCGCCGCCCGCGCAGGCAGCTAGTACGAATACAGCTATTATAGCTGTTGTTAATACGGTAAACTTTTTCATAAAGTTTGACCCTCCTTTTTTAATATTTTCGCTTGGGGCGGGTTGGCGGAGTTGGTAGTCCCAAATCGGCAACCCCCACGAGCGACTTCTCAAAAATTTACAACTTAGTAAATTTTTATCACGTGTTCATTGTAACATATTGCTGTGGGAATTGCAATTAGTTTGTAATATTTTTTTGGAAGGTGCTGAAATAAAAATTTTTTCGATATCCTAACCATAGGGCAAAAATCGCATTTTATGGCTGAAAATTATATGTTTGAAAGCCCAACCAGCGAATCCAAACAGGGCATTTTGGAAAGTTAATGTCAAAAAATCGACTACCACCCCTTGACAAACCATAAAATCATGTGTATAGTTGTTATATTAGCGATTTGTTTGAAAATAGGTGTAACAAAATGACTGTATCAGCACTCACTTTGGGCTGTAAAGTAAACCAATACGATACCGACCGCATTTTAGCCGATTTTGCCGCCTTAGGTTTTACCATATGCGACTCTGGAGAACACGCCGACATATACATTATCAATACTTGTACCGTAACCAATATAAGCTCCAAAAAATCAAGGCAAGCTGTAAACAAGATACACACCCAAAACCCGACCGCCTTTATAGTGGCTTACGGTTGTTATGCTCAAATGGAACCCGATGCACTTAAATCTATATCTGACATTGTTATAGGTACCGATAAAAGGGGTCAGGTAGCTAAAATTGTGGCAGATATTGTAGAGCCAACTGCCCGCAAACCACCAAATCCAGTTAAAAAGCCCAAACGCACACGTGCGTATTTGAAAATACAGGACGGTTGCGATAATTTCTGTGCTTATTGTATCGTCCCTTTTGCCCGCGGGTCTGCAATCAAACGGAATATGCAGGAATTAAAGGCCGAAGTCGATGCTATTGCCAGACAAGGCAACAAGGAAATCATAATAACAGGCACACAAATATCCTCTTTTGGACATGAACTCATTGAACTGCTGGAATACATAGACGGCATAAAGCAGATTGAACGCATAAGGCTTTCCAGCCTCGAACCCACACTGATAAACGATGCGTTTTTGGTTGCCATTAGTGAAATGCCGAAACTGTGCGATCATTTTCATCTGTCTCTGCAAAGCGGTTCGGATGCCATACTCGCTAGCATGAACAGGAAATACACCGTTCATCAATTTTTACAAGCGGCGGAAAGCATAAGGAGATACTATCCAAAAGCCGCCATTACCACCGACATCATAGTGGGTTTCCCCAATGAATCGGAAACAGATTTTAACAGGACTTTGACGGTCGCCAGTGAAGTAAAATTTGCACAAATACACGTATTCCAGTATTCGCCTAAAAAGGGTACGGCAGCCGCAACATTCGCTAATCAAATAAACAGTGCAATTAAAGAAGAACGCAGCAAAATTTTACGCAAACTCGCCCAAAACCTGAGTTGCGAATTTTATAAAAGCCATATAGATGCAACTTTGCCCGTGCTGTTTGAGAAATTCCAAAACGGCGTGTGGGAAGGGCACACAACCAACTATTTGACGGTGCGTGTCGTCTGCGACAAAAATAGCTTGGAAAATAGCGTCAAAATGGTTAAAATAGCTGAACTAAAGGATAATGCAGCCTACGGCTCTATAGTATAGACCAACCACAACGAAAACGCACGGAAAAAACGCCAGCTTCGTCTAAACAAACATAAAAGTGCGGGTCTGGGGGCACACCCTCAGCGGGGTCAAGGGGCAGAGCCCCTTGTGGGGTGTGGGGCAAAGCCCCATGATTTAAAGCCCCACGGTTTTATGAATATCCAAAGGAGAGTTTTATGAAAATCAGTAAATTTACGGATACACAAAAAATAAATCCGTTGGAACGTGCGGCGAAAGAAGAGGTTCGAGATATTCTTATGGACATATATACCGCACTAAAAGATAAGGGGTATAACCCGATAAATCAGATAGTCGGCTATATTCTATCGGGCGATCCCACCTATATTACAAGTCATATGAACGCTCGTACGCTTATAACAAAATTAGAACGAGACGAATTGCTTGAGGAGATTGTTTGGTTCTATTTGAGCGAGGAAATTTAATGATAACGCAAGGTGGCGTTTTAAAAAGCCGTATGCTGGGCTTGGACTACGGAGACAAAACAATCGGTGTGGCAGTTAGCGATCCATTTGGGATGATGGCTCTTGGACTTACTACTCTATGGCGCAAACACCCGTCCGCCCTAAAGCCTAGTTTGCGTGAACTGAGGGAAATTGTAAACGAATATACGATAAATGCCATTGTTTTGGGCTTTCCTAAGCGTATGAATAATACCGAAGGCGAGCGTTGTGCAAAAACACTGTTGTTTAAGGATAGACTCACAGAATATTTTGGCTTGGACGTGGTTTTGTGGGACGAACGCCTATCCACTGCTTGGTCGAAACGCATAATCCACGAAAAAAACGACAAAACCCGATCCACCAAAAAAAGTAGCTACAAAAACGTAGATGAAATAGCAGCTGTGATTATTTTGCAAGGATACATAGATTTTTTGAACAACAGTCTATAGACAAAGCGTGTTTATCGGCAATCGAATTATATCAAAAAGGATGCGAGCGAGTGGTGGCAGATAATGAGATTCCCGTTGTGGAAATATTTGATGAAGACGACATAAGTAGAAGATACAAATTGCTTAGTGTAAAAACAGCAGGAGATATGGCATATCTGTTGGCTGAAAATTTGGATTCAGTTCCCGATGAGGACGGTAATATTTTAATATTCAAATGCCCCAACGTCAATCTAAATCAAGACGCTCTCTCTTCCGATGACTTCACGCATCTGGAGCGTATAGACGAAACCGATGAAGATTTGGCATTTTCGCTATTTGAAGAGGAATTTGACCATTTCGGAATCGAATATTAAAGTAGCAAAAAATAAGTAGTGCCATAAAAAATTGAGCTATTAAAATTTAGCCCAATAAATGTGCAGTCCAGGGCGCGCTCTGGCGGGGGTGTTGCTCTGCAAACGTCTAAACGGTGTCCACCGGACACCAGACGCGGGGCAGAGCCCCACGGTTTTAAGAATTGTGAATAAAGGAGGTTTTTACTTGCCAGCAAAGAAATTAAAAGTCTTTTCGCTTGGCGGCTTAGATGAAATTGGGAAAAACATGACCGTTTTGGAATACGCAAACGATATTATAATTATCGATTGTGGCGTAGCCTTTCCGCAAGACGATATGTTAGGTGTGGATTTGGTCATTCCTGATTTTTCTTATCTGCAAAAAAACAAAAATAAGATTAAAGGGGTTATTTTAACCCATGGACATGAGGATCATATTGGCTCAACGCCGTATTTTTTACGAGATTTTCAAGTACCCATCTACGGCACAAAGCTAACGCTCGGGTTAGTTGGCAACAAACTGAAAGAGCATAATCTATCAGGGGTGGCAAAGCTAATTTGCAAGAACGCAGGCGAGGATTTTGCCGTTGGCAAACACTTTGTGATAGAATTTATACGCGTAACCCACTCAATAGCGGATTCTGTGGCGATTGCGGTAAAAACGCCCGTGGGCACGGTAATACATTCAGGGGATTTTAAGGTGGATTATACGCCAATACAGGGCGATACGATAGACCTTAGGCGTTTTGCACAGCTGGGGATAGACGGCGTACTGCTGTTTTTGTGCGAAAGCACTAATGTAGAGAGTCGAGGCTATACGATGAGCGAACGCACCGTGGGCGTTATCTTTGAAGATATTTTTGAACAATCGCCCAACCATCGTATTATGGTCGCCACTTTCTCCTCAAATATACATCGCATACAGCAGATAATTAACTCTGCGATAAAACATAAGCGAAAAGTTCTAATTATGGGGCGGAGCATGGTAAATGCCGTGAACACCGCAACCGAGCTAGGATATTTGGACATTCCCCCCAATATCCTTATAGATGTTTCGGAGATAAAAAAATATACCGATCCCGAGCTAGTTATCATAACCACAGGCTCACAGGGCGAACCCATGGCGGCACTCTCTCGTATGGCTTCCCGTGAACATAGGCAGATTGAAATCAAGCCTGGCGATAAAATCATCGTAAGTGCCTCCCCCATTCCTGGGAACGAAAAGACCATATCGCATTTGATAAACGAGCTGATGCGGGTGGGTGCAGACGTAATTTATGAGGGGCTTATGGACGTACACGTTTCAGGTCATGCAAAGCAGGAGGAATTAAAGCTAATGCACGCCTTGATAAAACCCAAGTTTTTCATGCCTGTTCATGGAGAATATCGGCACTTAACACAGCACAAGGAACTTGCGGTAACTATGGGAATGGATAAAAAAGATGTGTTCATAATGAGCAATGGCGAGGTTTTGGAATTGACGGCGGAAAAGGCTAAAATATCCACAACTGTGCCCTCTGGGCAGGTGTTAGTCGATGGGCTTGGTGTGGGCGATGTTGGTTCTATAGTCTTGCGGGATCGCAAACATCTTGCACAGGACGGACTTATGGTTGTTGTGGCGGGTATTTGCATGGACGATGGGCGTTGCGTATTGCTTTCTGGTCCTGATATTATCTCGCGCGGGTTCGTATATGTACGTGAATCCGAGGCACTCATGGATGAGGCAAAGAAAGTGGTTACAGATTCGCTCTATTCTTGCAATAGCAAAAATATTATCGAATGGAACTACATTAGAAACACGATAAAAGAGGATTTGAAAAATTTCTTGTGGCAAAAGACCAAGCGGAATCCGATGATTTTGCCCATTATAATGGAGTTGTAGATATGGATAATTTGAGATTAACAGAAGAGGCGTACCTACTAGCCAACAAGATACGGTCGAGCTCGCTTTACCAAAACTACCTAGTACACAGGAACGTCATTGAAAAGGATACGGCTTTAATGGAGCGTGTTAGAGCTTTCAAGAGGGCACAGATAGCATTGGAAACCAAGCGGAGTTTGAGCGGCATTACTTTTGAGGAGGAGAAACAGGTATCACATCTCTACACAGAGTTATCCTTACACCCCATTGCAGGGGCTTTCCTCGATGCCGAAAACCAGATTGCAACACTATACCGTTCAATCGTTGACAGCATCTACGACGGTTGCGAACTCGAGGTTTACTAAAACCGTGGGGGCTCTGATGCTACTCGCAACGCCTAAACGGTGTCCACTGGACACCAGGCGCCCCCACACCCCCGCTGGGGCCAGCCCCAGACCCCGCAAGGAGTGCACCCCTTGACCCGCTCGTTTTTATTTGGTTTTCCGTGTTTGGGTATGTTGACGGGAGGGTTTAATGGTGTATAAGAAGCGGGAGCTACCGTGATAGGTAGCTCCCGCTTTTTGGACTAGGCAGGAGGGATTTGAACCCCCGAATGATGGAGTCAGAGTCCATTGCCTTACCGCTTGGCGACTGCCCATTAACCATTCATTAACTTTGTATCTTTAGCAGACGAGCCTCTAGCTTGCCCTTGATGGAATCATCTGTATCTACAAGCTCCACAGGCGATTCCGCACTCTTTAGCACCAAAACATCTAGTGTATCGTCCTCGATATGTATGGGTATACTTCCAGGGGTAATAGCAACAGAATCGACCAGAATAACCCTTAATACCTCGCTCTTAAGTACTGTTTCGGTTTTTACAATATCGGCTCGCACATTGCCTTTTAGTATCATCTTGATAACAACGTAACCCGACACGTATATCTGCCCTATTAGGTAGAGGAAATACGAGACAAGTTTTAACACATTCACGTTGCCGATTTTCTTTATAGGCAAAAATCTATTGCTATATAGCAGACAGCCTATGCTAATGACAAAACCCAACACCACATCTAAAATATTAAAATCTTCACGGAGTACCAACCAAATAACAGTCAGAAAAGCAGCCTTTAAGAGTATTGTTCCATTGATTCCAAGCATATTTACCTCCAACCCATACCAGTCATGTCATAAAATTGCAAGGCTTCGTCGCCCCCAATTTGAATATATCACGCATTGTATTCGCTGTCAAATTTTTTTCAAAAAATAACCCGCTCGACTAAATGACTAAAAAGCTAAAAAGGCTAAAAAGCTAAATTTTCCTGTGTTTACGGTTTTTTATCGGTATCCAAAATCAGGGTAAAAGGGCCGTCGTTTGTTAAGGATAATTGCATACTAGCCCCAAACACACCCTGTGCCACTTTTTTGAAAAGCGGTGTTTTGTCCGATTTCAGCTTGGTCTTGGCACATTCTACAAAGTAATCGTATAATTTTTCAGCCAGAGCAGGATCGCCCGCATCCACAAAACTTGGGCGATTGCCTTTTTTGCAGTCGGCATACAAAGTAAACTGCGAAACAACCAGTAATTCCCCGTCTACGTCCGCTATGCTGACGTTCGTTTTTCCGTTATCGTCGGCAAATATACGCAATTTGGCTATTTTTTCCAAAAGTTTGTCGGCATCTGTTTCTGTATCGCTAGAACTTACTCCTAACAGCAGCAGATAGCCCTTTGAAATGCTCCCTACCTCTACGCCGTCCACGGAAACACTAGCCTCCGCCACTCTTTGCAAAATTATTTTCATAACAAACCTCCTCTAACTCTTGCTGTATAATTTCAAGTATGTATTGATAGCCTCTAAATAATGGACTGGAAAGCCGTCCCGATTGTGTACCAAAAAATCGGGATTGAATGAGGAATAGGGAATGGATTTGCCGCTCCCTTTCATGGCTATATCAAGTTCCTCCCAGGGTAAAAAGAATATTTTTGAGGCTTGCTTGAAATTGATTAAAAAAAACGCAATGCCCTCCTGCTTTGTGAAGGAACTCATAAATTCCATTTGATGACTATGTATGTTTTTTAGCGGGAAATTGGTGTATTTCGTCTCTTTCGCCTCGAAGCATATGGCTATACCCTGCACTACGCCGATATAATCCACCGTGCTTTTTTCGCCAAAATACGCCTTTGTTATCGTACGTTCCTTGTTGTTTACCTCTACTGGTGTTATCGGAGTCGGCACTTTTTGTATTACTGCCAAATTATGTTGCAGATACGATTGATTCGTAAAATTTATAAGCCCTTCAAAAGAACTCCCCCGCAGTCCTCTAGTATTCCAATGTGCCATACATCCGCCCCCCTCTCACAAATTATATTGAGACTTTTTTTGATTGTCAATAGCAAAAAATATTTTTTTGCTTTTTTTGCAAACGTAGCAGACAAAGCAAAATGGCTTTCGTATATATTGATGTAAGAACAGAAGAGAAGATTACGAATCTTGAAATTCGTAACATAGGCGGAGTCCGAACGTAAAGGTTGGAATCCGAAGGGCCTGCTAATCACAAATATAATCGTGGTGGGTGGCTACAATCTTTAAAACAGGAGGGTAAATTAATGAGAAACGACATGAAAGAAGAACGCATGAAGGTTTTAGATTTGTTGGCTGAGGGCAAGATTACAGCGGAAGAGACACTTTCGTTACTTGACAGGTTGCATCCGACATCTGAGGGTCATCGGTTTGTGAGCGATGAGACGGCAGAGCAAATAGAGGAAAAATTCCAACGGTTTGCCAAGAGTGCCGAGACGTTCGCAAAGGAATTTGGTCAAAAGGCATCGGATTTATACAAGGATGCACAGCCCAGAATCAAGAAAGCTAGTCAAACTGTACTAGAGAAGACCGCAACGCTGGTAGACGAAATAGCAAAATCATTACACGAGACCATAGACAATGCCAAGAAACGTGCGGAAGAAGAATGTTGCGAGGGCGAAGACTGCACCTGCGACAAGGACGACACACCTAAACCAAACTAAACAAAAGATACGCCTATCCACTCTATCGGGAGCAGATGGGCGTATTTTACATTCAACACAGGCACCACCCGGATTTGAACCGGGGAATAAAGGTTTTGCAGACCTCTGCCTTACCACTTGGCTATGGCGCCACTACCAAACATCAAAACCTTGGGGCTCTGCCCCAAACCTGGCACAAGACCGTCTTGCCGCTGGGGGTGCGCCCCCAGACCCGCATCTTTTGTGTTGTTTTTACGTTGTTTTTACTAAAACGGCTTTGTACTTTGTAGTTTGTATGGTGGATATACAGTGTTAGGAGGGGTTTTTGAGTAGACTTCCTCGACAAAACAATCTTCCCCATGGATGCCTTTTTTGACAAAGAGACTCTTCTGAATAGAAGTGCTAGGGAAAATTGTTAAAATGACCCGTAGGGGAATCGAACCCCTATCTCAGCCGTGAAAGGGCCGTGTCTTAACCGTTTGACCAACGGGCCATATCTCAATATAATCATTATAACTCGCCGTTTTTAATTTGTCAACAACAAAATAAAAAAAATTTTAAATTTTTTTATTCTTGAATTTTTACGCTCTATGTGTTACAATTTTTGTATCATGAAATTTTACGAAATTTGGAGGAGAGAGACTATGCTCAATTGGTTGGAAAAAGACACTGTGCAACCGTATGCTAGATTGATTCTCAGGGTGATACTTACTGGCATAGCCCTAATTGCGGCTTTTTTGCTGATACCTGTGATACTTTCGTTTGTGTTGCCTTTTGTAATCGCCTTTTTGGTGGCTCATATGATGAATCCTGTGATTGTTTTCATTCAAAAGAAGATAAATCTCCCTCGAGGCGTTCTGTCTATAGTCCTTATTGTGATTGTGTTGTCCCTCCTGATTGCGGTGTTGGCGTGGTTTATCTACGCTTTGATTATGGAAGTCATTTCTTTAGCCCAAAATGCGGAGGAGATGGTTGATTATTTTAGCAATGTCATCGCCAATCTATCTGCTAATTTTAACTGGCTGCTCCACTATCTGCCCGATGATGTGGAGGCTCTCATGGGCGATTTTATGACGGGGTTTTTGGCTTGGCTGCAACAGATAATTTTGAATTTTGCGGACAATATCCTTAACAGTGCCGTAGCCGCAACGGGTGCGATTGGCGTTGTTGCTATTTCGGTTATCATTTTTGTTATGTCGGCGTACTTTTTTATGATCGACTACCAAAATATCTCGACCAAGCTAAAGAGTTTTTTTAGCCCACAGGCATATAGAGGTTACTCGATACTGAAAAATGCGACAATGTCGGCATTGGGGGGGTATTTGCGGGCACAGGTATTCATGTCGTTTATAACATTTTTGATTGTGTTAACCGCATTGCTAATCATACAAAATGAATTTGCCCTGCTTATTGCGATTTTGCTGGGGCTCATCGATATGATTCCCGTTATAGGCACGTCTCCGATTCTATTGCCTTGGGCGATAATAAGCGTAATATCTGGCGATATAATGCTGGGGGCGTATCTTTTTGGGCTGTCGGCGGTAACATTTGTGGTGCGGCGTGTCCTCGAGCCTAAGATTGTGGGTAATCAAATGGGGCTTTCTCCCATAACTGCATTGGTTAGTATGTACGTTGGTATGCGTTTGGGGGGGTTGATTGGTCTCGTTTTTGGGCCTATCGTCGCTATGATCCTGATTAGTCTCTACAAGGTTGGGCTTTTTGATGGTTGGGTAAAGGATATAACCGCTGTGCTGGATTTACAAAAGACAAAAGAGGTAAAGGTGGATTCTGATGATTAGTTACTCCTCATCTTAAACACATGGCTTTTTGAAATGAGGCAAATCGGGCGAGACGTTCGAAATATGCTAGGCCAGTAAAAATATGCAAAAAACCGCAAAACACAGGACACAAAACTCCGCGGACGGGGACTAGGATTTTGATTAGCTGTACCCGCGAAGTTAAAATTTAAAAATAAAAATTGACAAAAATTTTTTCTTGTGTTAGCATAGATGTGGTAATGTTATTTTTGGACTCGGACGTTTGAGTCTGACAGTTATCTTGAAGGAGGTAAAAATGACAAAGAACATCAAATTTTCACTCTTTGTCGCAGTGATTGCAATGGTTCTGTGGATACCCACAACAACCCTTGCGGCGAGCGTGGACGAGGTTACGATAACCATCTTCCACACAAATGATATGCACGGCCGTTTTGTAAACGACGGCAACAGCGTTATCGGCATGGACACCATGGCTGCTATTTTCCAGAGCCGTGAAAATTCTATTTTCGTCGATGCGGGCGATACCGTACATGGTCTCCCGTTTGTCAATGTCGAGCAGGGCGCAAATGCTATTACGCTGATGAATCTAGCTAATTACAGCGTGATGACCCCTGGCAACCATGAATTTAATTTCGGTTGGCAACGCTTGGCAGAGCTGAACAACATGGCTAATTTCCCGATTATTGCGGCGAATGTTAGCCAAAATGGCAACCTGCTTTTCGACCCGTACACCATAATCGAAATAGCGGGCTTAAACATCGGCTTTTTCGGGCTGGCAACGCCCAGCACGCCGATTACCACGCACCCGAACAATGTTATCGGAGTTGACTTTACCGACCCCATAGCGGCGGCACATGAAGCTGTTGCGTTGTTGCAGGCGGCGGGCGTGGACATTATCGTTGCACTTGTGCATTTGGGCATAAACCCAGACAATGCCTCGGGCTACCCTTTCCGTATCGCTGCGGAAGTGCCTGGTGTCGATCTCATCATTGACGGGCATAGCCACACCTTGCTAACAAACGGCGAGCTGGCTAACGACATTATGTTGGTACAATCGGGGGCTTTTGGTGCGTATTTGGGCGTGGTGGAAATAACTTTCGCTGACGGAGCAGTACAAGACATAACTGCATCCGTTATCGATAGAGACACCGCTCTGGCAAATTACGACCCCGACCCCGCTATTACCGCAGCTATTGAGCAGATGACCAACGAACTGGAATATTCTTTCGGCGAAATTATCGGCTTTATGCCCATGACTCTCTATGGAGATAGCGTGGAGCACCGTGAAACCTTACGTACAACCGAAGTCCCAATCGGCAATCTGGTAGCCGATGCCTTGCGTACCACCGTCGGCTCGGATTTGGTGCTGATAAACAGCGGCGGTATTCGTGCACATTTTTATGAGGGCGATATTACGGTAGGCGATGTATTGGACGTACTAGCGTTTCCAAATTACGTTGTAATAGTAGAAGTTACACCTGCGATGTTGCACGAGGCGTTGGAAAACGGCGTGTCGCTCATGCCTGGCAATGGGCGTTTCCCGCAAATTTCGGGCTTTTCGTTCATCTTTGATCAAGATGCCGAAGAGGGCTCACGTGTCGTTGACATATCTATAAACGGCAATTCCCTCGATTTAACCGATAATACCACCACCTTTACATTAAGCATAAACGATTTCATGGCGGCGGGCGGCGATGGCTACACCACCTTTATCGGACTTGAACCCGTTGGACACGCTGGACTTTTGAGCGAAGTTTTCATTGAATATCTTTCGGGAACGACATTGGATGCGAGCCGACTTGTTACGGAAAATCGCATAATAAATTTGGCAGTATCTCCTCACCCTGGCATAGCCGTAACTCCACCCGAAGACATGGATTTCGATATGGATTTCGACATAGCGATAACTGCACCTGAAGACATGGATTTTGACATGGATTTCGATATAGCCGTAACCGCACCTGAAGACATGGATTTCGAAGAAGTTGAGGAAGACGCACCTGCTTTCGTATTCGAGGCGGAGGAAGTGGTAGTAACAGCACCACCCGTTGCCCCGATCGCAGGAACAGGCACAATAGTAAACTGCTGGTACTTAAACATACGTGCAGACGGCACACCAGCCGCAAATGTTCTCGGCACAGTCCGAGTAGGTACAGTAATCACAATCCTTGAAACCAACAGCTGGAATTGGCACAGAGTGTCAATCAACGGCATAGACGGTTGGGTTTACGGCGGTTTTGTGCAACTAAACTAAATTTGCTAAATACCAAATTTCGATAAGCTACACTTCTTTCTCATTAGGCCCTTGAACTCCTTAAACATCAAGGGCCAACCCCGGGCGATTAACTCAGTTGATAGAGTGCCATCTTGACGTGGTGGAAGTCGAGGGTTTGAGTCCCCCATCGCCCATAAAATACAAGACCGTGGGGGCTTCTGGTTGCTCCGCAAACGCCTAAACGGTGTCCACAGGACACCAGGCGCCCCCCAAACCCCCGCCACTTTGAAAAGTGGACAAACTTTAATTTTTATTTTGGATATTTTTTTGTGTAGGGGGTTGGTTAGATATGAGGAATGAATTTCGGGAATCGTCGGAGGATTATTTGGAGGCAATACTGATGCTAAGTTTTGACGGTGCGGTACGTTCGGTGGACGTAGCGAACCAACTAAATTTCACACGGTCGAGTGTTAGCATTGCAATGAAAAAATTAAAGGAAAGTAATCTTATCGAGATAAACGACGGCTACATAAAGCTCACACCAACTGGCAAAAAAATTGCCGAAACTGTCTACGAACGCCACACTTTCATAGCCAACTGGCTTATCTCGCTAGGTATTGAACGCCAAACCGCCATAACCGACGCTTGCCGCATCGAACACGTCATAAGCGAACAAAGTTTTTTGGCTATCAAAAAATACTTACAAAATCAAGACCTTGGGGCTCTGCCCCAAACCCCGCTGGGGGCCAGCCCCCAGACCC
>WRKH01000281.1 GCA_009778175.1 Turicibacter sp. | reverse complement strand
CTAATCGTTATCATAAGAATCCCCCTATACGGAAAGTCAAATTGTACCCTGTTATTACGTTGCTGTCTTCTATATCGTACTTAAAAAGATCCGCATGTACATCGCTAAGCACCAAGGGTATACCCGTCCTTTTCCCTGTTTCGTAATCCGTTTCCACCATTTTAATCAAGATGTAGTGGTCTGGATATTTCTCCGCTATCTGCCAACAGTACATCTCCTGCCCATTCTCAATCGTCTGTACCATAATTTTCGCTCCTTTTCGCTATTTTTGTGAGATGTGTAAAAATTTCATTACAAAACACAATTAAATTTGTCAAAATTCAACAAACCACAACCCCTACTTCAACTCATGTGCAAACGCACCGCCCATTTTGGAAAAATCCCGCCTTCTAGCCTTGCGAAATTCCAAAAAAACGCTACCGTATGGCGTGTCCTTACTTATTGCATCAAAATCAAAGGTAAATTTGAAGTAACTCAACAAATCCAACCCAAGCAAAAAACTCAAATCCACACTATCGGACGATATTACATAATCGTGCTGTATCTCATAACCGCCGATATTCAGCCGTGGAATGGGGATTTTGTACACATCGGCTCGTTCGCCGTTCGCCATTGTGGGCTGTAATTTTTCAGGCAAAAGCACACGGTTGGCTTGTACGTACTCCTCGGTGTAACCAAGGGCACTAACCAAAAATTTTTTAGGTATGCTCGTCTGTGTTGCACCTGTATCTAGTAAAAAACGTGCTTTCTCCATTTTTCTGCCGTCCAGCGGTGCAATGTAAATCTCCATGAAAGCTGCACCATTTGGACTTAATGCTATGGGTCTCATAAGAATCCCCCTATACGAAATGTCAAATTATTCCCTGTCAATATGACTTTTTCCCCCTCATAACGCCCAAAAAGTTCTTCCTGTTTGTCGCTAAGCAACAAGGGTATACCTGTGTCTTTCCCTGTTTTGTAGTCCATTTCCACGGTTTTAATCAAGATGTAGTGGTCTGGATATTTCTCCGCTATCTGCCAACAGTACATCTCCTGCCCATTCTCAATCGTCTGTACCATAATTTCCGCTCCTTTTCGCTATTTTTAAGGCTTGCTAAACCCTAACCAAATACTATCACATATTTTCACACCTGTCAATAAAATGCCAAAAGGGCTTGCGAGATGTGAAAATAGGCTAGAGGACGGTCGTTCTGTAGTTGTGGTATCGGAAATGCGTTTTTATAGGATATGTACAATTTTTGTTTTGATAATTTTGTATATTTTGCTAGTATTACCTATAACATTTTAGTAATAATTACTTTTTAGTATCGTATTTTGGCATAAAGTGTCGAAAATTTGTGCTTGACAAGATGTTTGCTACATTGTATGATGGTATCAGTAACAAATGAACAGGTTTTGCGAAAAAGGTCGCAAAACCGCAAAAATTTAAGGAGGTAAACGTATGAATTTCGAAGTTATTGCAATGGAGTTTTTATGTGGCAACGGTAGAGAGGAAATCAGGGTCAGGGCGATAAATTTAGTTTGCCCAGTAAATGCTTGTCTAATTCCACCGCCTCTAACGATGGTTGTTTGTTCTGGTCGGCCTCCTTCACCACCACCTGGAATATCTGGCAATTGTATGATTCCAGGTAAGACTACGCATGTATACGAATGACTTTCGAGGATGGAGCTGTGAGTTTTTCTCGAAATATGGGATTCGATGATCATTACTATATAGTCATAGAAGAAATATAATTTTTTGGGTAGATGTTAGTTTCTTCCCATTCTGCGTAGCTAGAATTTAAAAGTCGGCTTGGCTCTTAGCAAGCTGACTTTTTGCAAATTTTCGAGATCTTTGTAGGATATGTAGAATTTTCATTACAAAATGCAATAGAATTTGTTGAATTTTAACAATTGTTTTTGGTAAAATGCCAATAAACGAGTTTTATTTTAGTAATATTATATAATTTTTGGATAATTTATACAATAATTTTGGTAAAAATATTTTTAATTAGCGTATTTTGGCATAAAATGTCGATAAAATGTGCTTGACAAGGTATTTGCTATATTATACAATAGGTATCAGTAACAAACGAAAAGGTTTTGCGAAAAGGTCGCAAAACCGCCAAAAACAGTTGTTTTCGCTCATATGTCGGTCATGTTTTGGCTTTACTATACATTTTCGCCAACAAATCAGGTCATTACATTAACAAACGATGAAATGTCTTGTGCGGAAGCTAGAAAAGAGGGTTATAGTGGCAATGAATTTTGAAATCATTAAGAATGAGGGTGTCTTTCAGGAGAGCAGTATCACTATCAATGTGGTCTGCCCAGCAGCTGGTTGCTTCGCTAACGTTCCACCTGGAACAACAATAAATGGCATTTGTCCAGAACCTAGGCCACCCATCACAGGTAGCGTTAGTGGATGCTTCGTTCCTGAAGAATTCAATCCGACACCTGCGTATTAAGCAGAGTGTGGCGTAGGAGGTGTAGCAATGGACTTTGAAATTGTAGCAATCGAATGCACAAATACAGGGGGCAGATTGAATTTAGTTTGTGCCCCCAACTGTTCCATTGAGATTATTTCAGGAGTGGTAAAATTAAACCATGTTTGCCCAGCGAAGTTCGCAACGATTTCGAACAAAAAATCGGTTGTTAATCTCGTTTGTAGCGAATTTGGAGTCGTTCCAGCTAACATGACCATAAATGCTGCTTGTTGACTTAATCGGAGGGATTGAAATGAAGTTTGAAATTTTAAAACTTGAGGAAATGGACTTGGGCGATGGTGTTGTGGTCAGGATGACTAACGTGGTTTGTGTACAAGGTTGTCTTACCGATTGGATTGCGAGGAAAAGAGAAAGAAGCACTCTTCGTAATCCAGTTTGTCCAAGTGTTTCACAGGTGCGATTGAATGCTGTATGCGGAAATTGTTTGTTAGGTCAAGACATTGCTAACGGTATATGTGTTTCACAATAGCTTTGTGGAGATTTTCAAACAATCACAAGTTGGTCGCTAAGCTCTAAGAGTCGCTATCTAGCGTGAAGTCGAATGTAGGTTCTCCCTAATCGGGGTAAGTTGCGATGTAGCTTGCTGACAATGTTATTACATAAGATATTGATTGGCAGAAAGTGTGTCAATTTAGGGAATTTAGGTTGTTGGGGAGAATGGCGTTGATTTTGCCAGTGCTGTGCTGCATTACTTTTACTTAGCCAGCGTAAACCGATAGCCGTGTGAAGAAGTGCAAATGTGGGGTGGGTGTGAACGCACCGCCCACCCCTATATTGAAACGAGGGCTAAAAAATAGGAATCAAAAAGACGATAGGCAACAATTTATTCTTGCTAAGGCGAGTGTTCCACTACAACAAATTACTGCTATTTCTGCGGATTTTTATCGCAATGCTCGGCAGTGTGCAGGTTTTCCTTACCGTACTCATGCCGATGTACCTATTGGACGCAATACTGTTGGGCGAATTTGCCGAAATAGTGCGTGTTACGGTGATGTTTACCGTGCCGTTCCTGCTGATTAGGTTCGTTAGCATTGCATTTTCCGCCTACGACAGGGTGGCGAGCGAAAAAATTTACGTGCTGATTGTCAACGAATTTCTGCAAAAAACCACCGAACTCGACCTGGGCTACTTCGACGACACGAAATCCTATGACGAATACAATCGGGCTTTTGGGAACTGCTGCTCGGTCATCGACAGCATAAACGGCATAGTTGCGGGGCTTGTCTCCTCGGTGTTTAACATCGTTCTGATTTCTGGCGTGTTGCTGTGGATGGATATTTACATTTTTGTGGCGATTTTGGTGGTCATTTCCATAAATTTTGCCATAAACAACAAGCTGAAAAAAATCGACTACCAATACAGCCGCCTGTTTGTCGAGAAAAATAAGCAGGTAAACTACGTGTACAGGCTGTTTTACATACCGCAACTTGTCCGAGAAATTAAAGCCGCCAATTTGAGCGATTTTATCCTCAAGTTAAAACAAAATTTTAACGACGAAATCATACGGTTGACAAAGGAGCAGGTACGCAAAAGGTCGTTTTTTACGGTAATTTTGGACTCTATGGGGATTTTGGAAAGTGGATTTATTGCCCTATATTTTGCCTTTGCCGTGGTGCTGGGTCGCATAACAATCTCGGAATATTTTACCTGCATAAACGCCTACAATCAGCTAAAAGGGACGATTGTCAACCTAACGTCAATCTACACGAGCCTGTACAGCAACAGTATGTTTGCGGAAGATTACATAAATTTCATAAATTCCACGCAGACGGAAACGACCAACAAAGGCGAGTTATCCCTGCATGACATCGAAAAAATCGAATTTGCCAGCGTAACATTCGCCTATCCGAACAACAACAATTTTTCGCTTGACAACGTCTCATTCACGATAGAAAAGGGCGACAAAGTGGCAATAATTGGGCAAAACGGCGCAGGCAAGACCACAATAATAAAATTGCTGCTCCGCCTATACGACCCGACCGAGGGCGACATTTTAATAAACGACAAAAATATCCAAGAATACAACACACAATCCTTGCGGAACGCCATGCAGACGCTTTTTCAGGATTTTGCAATTTTCGCATTCACAATCCGAGATAATATTTCGCTCGGACGAGAAATTTCGGAAGAACGTATCCAAGCGGCACTGCACAGCGTGGATTTGCGGGAAAAAGTGGACAATCTCAATCTTGCCTTAGAAACGCCGATAACAAGCCAACTATATGACGAGGGCATAGAATTAAGCGGCGGCGAATCCCAAAAAATGGCGATTTCACGCATATACGCAAGCACGGTCAACACCATAATAATGGACGAACCGACAAGCAATCTCGACCCACGAGCCGAGTACGCCCTCTACGACCGCCTAATGAATGAAACGCCGACAAATTCAATCGTCATAGTGATTTCGCACCGTCTAACGCTGACTTACAAGATGTCAAAGATAATCGTAGTAAACAACGGCAAAATCGCCGAACAAGGCACACACGAAGAACTAATGCAAAACGCCAAAATCTACGCCGAAATGTACAACTTGCAAGCAGAAAAATATTTGCAAACTGGAAAATCCCCACATTTGGGGATATAGGAGATTTATCAGCATGAAAAAGAGTAGATTTTTGAACATTATTAAGGGAAACTCGGAATATTTGTTGCATAATACGCTGTACGGTACTATGGTTAAGGCGAAATGCGATATTACTCGAGAAATTGCGGATAATTTGGACACGGTGGAGTATGACGAGGGGAACGAGTTTCACAAGGCGTTAAAGGATTTGCGGATGCTCGTGGACGAGAATGTGAACGAGAGCAGCCTGTTAAATTACCATTTTGCGGAGTTGAATAGGTCGAATTTGCTTGTGATTTTGATAGTTACTCGGCAATGTAATTTTCGGTGTACGTACTGCTACGAAAAGCACGAGAACAAGAAAATGGACAGAGAAATCTATGAAAATCTCAAAAATGCAATAGCGGCTGAGATTGATTATAAGGGCTATAAATCGGTTACGCTCTCGTTTTTTGGCGGCGAGCCGATGTTGGAATATGACGAAATTGTCAATTTTATGGAAGAGTTGCAAAAAATCGGCAAGGAGAAAAACGTACATATAGACGGCTCAATGACGACAAATGGCTACGATTTGACGATTGACAAGTTTACAAAATTGGTCAACTTGAATGTTTATGATTTTCAGATAACGATAGACGGTTTCCGAGAAACTCACGATAAGAACCGATTTTTGGTGGGCGGCGGCGGCACTTGGCAACGGATAATTGATAATTTGAAAGCCGCAAAGGCGAGCGATTTGAATTTTCGGATAACTTTGCGAGCCAATATTGACAATGCGGCGGCTTTGACGGTACGGGAATTTTTGGGATTTTTGTCGGAAAATTTTGTTGCCATTGCGGCGGATGCGGCGGCGGAAAATTCGGAAAATTTTAATATTTCTGATACTGAAAATTCTGATACTGTTCAATCGGATTCGAGATTTTTGGTGCATTTTGAGGCGGTCAAGAAGATGGGCGGCGAGTTGGACGACAAGTTAGATGTCTGCAATGACGAGGGCGGTTTGATAACCGATGTCATAGATTTTGCCGCCGAATTGGATTTGCCAGCGATAAATTACAGCCCTGCGCCGTTTGCAAATATGTGCTATGCGTCCAAGACAAACACCATGGTGTTAGACACAAACGGCACGATAATGAAATGCACCGTTGCGATAGATTCGCCGCATAACGAGGTCGGCAAGCTGACCGCCGAGGGATTCGACATAGACGATGCCACGATTTGCAACTGGACTTCTAGTCCGTTGCCGAAAGAGTGCGGCGAATGCCCGATTTTAGCCATTTGTTACGGCAAGAAATGCCCCATGGCGACTTGGCAGGGCGAGTTGCGGAAACCTGAAGATTGCCAAAAACATATTCGGATTTATGAGAGTTTTATGTGTAATAGTTGCAAGGTGGTTTGATGAATTTGAGGAATAGTGGCGTGAACGTAGGGGCGGATAATATCCGCCCGAAACTCACAATTGGCGGATAATATCCGCCCCTGATTTGCGAACGAACAATTTTTCCGTTCAATCCATTCGATTTTCCTCATCATTTGCCAGTGCTACCGAAATCCGTCTTCTAATTCCGAGATACACACGCACTACAAAAACGACAAAAATCAAATAGGCTGGCAGGATAAAGAGAGAGGGTTGCAAATCTAAGAGACTATTTACTGCAAGGGCAGCAAAAACTATAGAGCCTACAAAAAAGCCAAGGGCTTGCAGGCGGTATATTTCTCTTTTTAGCCCAGCATTTATTTCGATTTCCCTTCTAATCGTTTCGAGCTTTGCACTAACAAAGACTGGCCCTTTTTGCAGCAGCCCCCAACTACTTAAAATCAGGCAAACTATCGCACCTACCAAACAAACAACACCAAACATCACACTAAGAATCGACATATTTCCTCCTAAGACCGTGGGGCTCTGCCCCTTGACCCCGCCACTTTGAAACTCGACAGTTCACTGGACTGTCTCCGGACAAACTTTAAATTTTTGTTTCTTTGTTTCTTTGTTTCTTGGTTTTTTTGTGGGGCGGTTGTCCCTTCGTTTTAAAAAATTTATTGTGGTTCTGCCTTGCTGTATTTTCGTAATCGCTCCAAAATTCGCTCAGCGTCCGCACCTGTGGCTGGTGTGGGCTGAAAATTATTCGTATTGCGAACCGAGGAAATAAAGGCGGGAATTATAACCGTCTCGTTATCCTGTAAAAGTTCGCCATCTATGAACGTGAAAGTTTGTTGAAAAATAAAGGTATCCTGATCGCTTGGGTTAGAATTGCCCCCGAACGAAAAATTGGCAAGGCTGTACACTATATTGACATTGTTATAAACTTCCAACCCTTGTATAACATGAGGGTGCGAGCCTAGCACCAAATTTGCCCCTGCGTTTACCGTGTGTCGTGCCATTTCACGCTGTACTGTGTTTGCTATGTTTTCGTGCTCCGCTCCCCAGTGATGATAGGCAATTATAAGGTCAGCCCCTCTGTCTTTTAGGTCGTTTATTGCGGCAGTTATGCGATTTCTATTGCCTTGCGAAGTATCCCAAACCCTAAAACCGAACAAGCCAACATTTATCCCCTGCACCTCGATAATAGTGTTGTGTTCATTGCCAAAAAACGCAATTTCTTCGGCTCTTAGGGCATTAATCGTATCGATATAGCCCGCCTCGAAGTAATCAAAGGTATGATTATTTGCCAAAGAAACCACATTGACTGCTCCTGCGGATAGAATTTGTGCAAAATGCGGCGGTCCTCTGAAGATGAATGGTTTGTCAGCACCCTCTTCTGCATATGTGAGCGTACCTTCCAAGTTTACGATAGCCAAGTCGCTATTATAGAATATATCTCGTACATTTTCAAAGAAAAATGCGTGTCCGTTGCGTTCAAATTCCGCCATAAATCTATGGTATCCATGCCATCGTTCATCTCCGCCAAGCGTAACATCTCCAGCTGCCGATATTGTTATCGTGGTAACATTGGAAAATTCTTCTAAAAATTCTTCGTAATCTTCTTCGGTATCAAAAATATCCGACAAATCGTTCGTTTCAAAGAATGTATCGGATATTTCAGGGGTTTCTGCAATTTCGTCATCAGCCGTTTCAAAAATTATCGTTTCTGCTTGAAGCTGCATTTGCACGGCGATATGCGATGCGGGGGCGGACAATTCAACCAAAAGACCCGTTATCCCTATGCCAATCATCATGGCAATCCCAAATCCAAATCCCAAGATCAACGCAACAATGCCGCTTTTAACAATTTTCTTACCCATACAACACACCTCTTTTTTAGTCTGCTAAAACCCCTGGGCTCTGCCCAGACCCGCAAGGGGCTCTGCCCCTTGACCCCGCTGGGGGCGCGCCCCCAGACCCGCACATTTTTTACTTTTTTATTTTTAGGGTAGAGGCATTGGTAGGATTGAAAAATCTATGCTTACTCCGCCCACTTGCAGAATGTTTAGATGTATAGATATTTGGGCGGTTATTATTGTTCCGTTTGTTATGAGGTCTAGGTGCAGTCCGATGTTTGTGCTTGTAAATTCGCCCTCTGCGGTTATTTCCGAAAATACGTTGAGTTCGCTAAAATTTAATGCCTCAAAATCGGATAGGAGCGGGGCGGCTATGGCGGTTGAGAAGTCGTTTGTTAGAGCGGTGTCCAAACTAAAGGCTATAAAATATCCATTGTCAATTTCTACAACACGCTGACGAAGTATGGCATCTTCTGCAAAAGTTATCATACCGAGTCGTGCTAGCAAGGTTTCTATGGGGATGCCTTCTAGTGTGGCGATTACTTCGTCTTGGATTGTATACATTATATTGTTGCGGAAAAATGTTATTGTAGATTCGCCCGTAGGTTCGGTTGTTAGGTCGATTCGGATATTCCTTGCATCTGCATTGTTGACCTGTGCAATAGTTCCCGTTTGCCAAATTTCACGGACTACGTCAAGGGGCGGAATTGTCATACCTACATACGTATATATTTGCATGAAAGAAGAGCCAGCAGCAAGCAGTTCATTATTGGCAGTTTCAAATAACTCAAGCGGTGTTCTGCCGTCCGCCGTGGTTTCTGTACCTTGTACTAGAGGGTCGATTATTGTTATTTCAGGAAGAACAAGCTCAATGTCAGGAAATGTCGGTCTAAGAAGAGACAAACCCAGAGAGGGCGGCGGCAATTCGGCTGTAATATTAGGCGGAGCGTTTATAAGGACAAATGGATTATCCCAAGTGGCTGTAAATCCTAATTGTTCGGCAATGTATGCGAGAGGGACGTAGAGTCTGTCATTCACAAATGCTGGCATTCCCATATTGTTCGGCAATGGCGAGTCGGCGTTAAGGATAAAGGTTGTGTTATTGCCCACGATGGTTACGGTCCTTGTCGCATCGTTCCAACTAACATCTGCATCTAATGTTTCCGCCACCATCCGCAAAGGAACCATGGTACGATTATACGCAGGGTCAATAAACGGTGCTTGACCCTCTTCCAGCATATTCTCCACGCCACGAAGGCTATACACTCGGCTGCCAATCTCCAAACGCAGGGTAGCTTCGCTTGCGAAAGTGGGGGTTGCGTAGGCTAGCAGGATTAGTAGAGTGATTATAGATATTTTCATCATTTTCCTCCCGTTCATCAGTTCCTCCCGTGTTAAATTTTGCAAAATACAAACTCACAATTCATATTGTACCAAACATTTCGTAGTTGTGCAAATTAATTTTGACCAATTTCAAAAATGCGTGTCGGATTTCCGCCATAAGGGCAAACAAATAGGGCAAAAAGAGAGGTTTGCCCTATTTGTTTATTTACGCATTTAGCGGTGGCGAACACGCTTCCCTTGCGGTTTAGGCGTTTTTAGCCACAAAATGTTTATAGTAATCCAAATTTTCCTTCAGTAGCTGCGGCGTATCGATGTTATACGGGCAACGATCGGCACAATGCCGACAATTTAGGCAGTTGTCAATCCTTGCCATTTCCGCTTGCATTTCGGCAATTATGAGTTTATTCCATTCGGTACGGCCTAGCAATAGCCTCATACGTGCGGATGTGGGTATGTTGATTTTTGAGGGGCAGGGCAGACAGTAGCCGCAGGCACGGCAAAAGTTCCCCGAAAGTTCCGCCTTATCTTTGGCTATAATCGCCTTTATTTCATCATCAAAGGCGGGCGGGTTTTTTTCATAGCTCAAAAATTCATCAAGCTGCCACATAAATTGTATGCCCCAAATCGGCACGACATTTTGGAATCGTCTCAAAAAGGCAAATGAGGTCTTTGCGTTCGTTATAAGCCCGCCTGCAAGCCCTTTCATAGCTACATAGCCCACATCATGTTTTTTGCATAACTCCACGAGTTCAATCTCTTCGGGTGTTGCGAGCGGACTCATAGGGAATTGCATCGTGTCAAACAAGCCGCTTTCCACCATTTCTCGAGCCAATGGCAGGCGATGGCTCGTAACGCCTATATGCCTAATTTTGCCCTCCGCCTTCGCTCGAAGTGCTGCATCATATAGCCCATTTTCCTCATCGGGGCGTGGCAAAAATGGCGGATTATGAAATTGAAAAATATCTATATAATCGCTGCCCAGCTCCGCCAAGGAGACGGCGAGACTCTTATCGAATTCCTCGCCCGTTTTGGCGTGTGTCTTGGTTGCAATAATTACCTTTTCCCGCACATCGCCCAATGCCTTGCCAATCTTACTTTCGCTGGTCGTATAACCCCGTGCTGTATCATAGTAGGTTACGCCCGCCTCAAATGCCTTGCGTAAAATTGCTGTAGATTCCTCGTCCGTTATGCGTTGTATCGGTATTGCACCAAAACCTGTACGAGACACTTCTAAATTCGTCTTACCCAACCTTGTTTTTTCCATAAAAACCCCCACCAGCCCCTGTTTCCAACTCATTGGCTAAATTCTAAATATTTATTCGTACAGCTCGCTTATTTCGATGCTTAGCAGAGGCCGCCATTCTATCTGAACGCCAGCGATGCTCACTTTCTTAAAAATTTCTTCGTCCTTTAATTCTGGCATATTTTCCAAAAACGGTTTCATATCGAAGATGCGGCTCTCGCCGTTGTCAAAGGTGCAGAGTAGGGTATAATTTTCCTGTGCAGTAACAGAAGTAGCGTTCGGCATTTTTTGGCGGCGTATCATCTCTTTTATCGCTTCGCCAAAAGCCGTAAGTTTGTAGTTTTTGTTCCAGCGATTAACAGCAATGAAGTCAAAAATTCCATGGGTTTCACGAGGCCATTCGTCTGCACCCATTTGGGTTATAGCTCGTTCAAAATCGGCAAAAGTGCTGATGATACCGCCACCGCCGCCGCCCGCCGATGCAACTACAATGCTGGGTTTACCTTTTAAGAACGATACTTCTTCGGGGCGGGCATCCCATTGTTTTGTGGCTTCACAGCGGCGTAATTTATCCAGAAAAATCTTAAATTCTTCGCTAATTTCGCCCCAATAGACGGGCGTTATGTAGGCATACGCATCTGCTTCGGCTACTTTTTTCTGCAAATCGTCAAATCCGTCCTTATCGCCAAAGACACAACGATGTTCACGGAAACAAATGCCCCAGCCATCGCTACACATTTGGCATTTTTTCAAATTCAGCCCTGCAAGGCGTATTGTTTCACACGCCACTCCCAAATCGGCTGCCGTTTTTTCTGCCCGCTCCACAAAGGAATAGCACAAGCCATCCTGCTTAGGCGTTCCATTCACTATCAAAAGTTTCAAAAAAATCCCTCCTAAAACCGTGGGGCTCTGCCCCACACCCCGCAAGGGGCTCTGCCCCTTGACCCCGCTGGGGGCGCGCCCCCAGACCCGCACCTTTTATTATCTATCCAAATGTTTTTTAATTTGGCGATAACATTGACGTAGGGGCGGATATTATCCGCCCGTGGTGGCTTGCGGGCAGATAATATCCGCCCCCACGAAATGCTTAGAAAGCCGTATATTTATTCTAGTTATAGCGGTTCATTGCCGCTACCGTGCCTTCTTTCAAGATACAGATTGTAGCTTCTGCCGCTGCGGTTACAGCCTCAATCATAGTGGGGCGTTCGCTCTTGTTAAACGGAGACAGCACATAATTCGAGAGCGATGCCGTATCGGGTTTTGGGCCAATCCCTATGCGTACTCTTGTGAAAATATCCGTGTCTAGGTGGTATATTATATTTTTCATGCCATTTTGACCGCCCGCCGAACCTTTTTCACGAACACGTATTTTTCCCAAATTCAAATTCACCTCATCGGAGATGACTATTAGAGAAGACGGCGGCATTTTGTAAAAATCAAGCACTGCTCTCACAGACTCGCCGCTTCTGTTCATGTAGGTTTGTGGTTTTACCAACATTACCCTCTTATCTGAAATATTGCCAACGCCCACCAACGCCTTATGTTTTGACCTTATTACGGGTATGTCAAAATCGAACGCTATCTTGTTAATTATTTCAAATCCAACATTGTGGCGTGTGTTTTTATAGCCGTCCTCGGGGTTGCCCAAACCCACTAATATGAAATCCAAAGGAGCATCTGGCTCCTGCTGCCCCTTCAATCTCCCTAGTTTCCATTTGCGAAATAACATGATTAGTCGAAAAGGGCAGAAATCGCTTTGCCAGAATGTATGCAGTTTATAGCTTCGGCGAAATAGCCCGCCACCGATAAAACCTCTAAGTTAGCGGGACAGCGTTCAGGTGGTATGTTCACGCAGTCCAACACTAATAATTTTTCCAGTGCCGAATTTTCCACTTTTGACTTTGCATCCTTTGAAAGCACGGCATGGGTTATGCAAGCATAGATCGATTTTGCACCCAATGCTTTAATCGCTGTCGCTGCATTTACAAGAGAACCGCCCGTTGCTATAATGTCGTCTAGCAAAATAACATTTTTCCCAGCAATATCGCCGCCGCCTATTATATTTGTAACTTCGGAAACATCGGGGCTTGTACGCCTTTTATCCACAATCGCTAGAGGAATATTTACCTTTTCGGCAAAGGTACGCACTCTCGATACCGATCCCATATCAGGCGAAACCGCTATGAATTCGCCCGTATTTTTCAGATGCTCGTTATAGTATTTTGAAAAGATATTGGTGCCTCGCAGATGATCCACGGGAATATCGAAGAAACCCTGTATTTGCGGGGCGTGCAAATCCATTGACAAAACCCTGTCCACTCCAGCTGCCGTCAACAAATTAGCCACGAGTTTTGCGGTTATCGGGGCATGGGAACGATCTTTTCTATCCTGCCGTGCATACCCGAAATAAGGGATAACAGCAGTAATTCTCCCTGCCGATGCCCGCCTTAGTGCATCTGTCATTATCAGCAATTCCATTATATTATCATTTACGGGATAAGACGTGGGTTGTATAATGAAAACGTCCAGTCCACGTACAGTTTCTTCGAACATCACATAAGTTTCGCCATCCGAAAACTGTTTTACGGTTGAATTTCCAAGCGGCACGCCCAGATGATGTGCAATCGACTTACCCAACTGCGGATTCGCATTACAGGCAAACAATTTTATCTCTCCATGCCCATATTTTCTCGATAACATACAACCTCCTTAAGACCGTGGGGCTCTGCCCCACACCCCGCAAGGGGGCTAGCCCCCTTGACCCCCTACATTCGTTCTTTTTGGATCTCGACTCTATCCAAGTTGTCTAATTTGTTTCAGTTTTTTGTCCATTGGGTAAAAAACATCCTCTCCCCTAACCAAGTCGCCCTTATGCAAAGCCATCGCCAAAAATAAATTTAAAGTTTGTCCGGAGACAGTCCAGTGAACTGTCGAGTTCCAAAGTGGCGGGGGGCGGCTGGTGTCCTGTGGACACCGTTTAGCCGTTTGTGGAACAACTGGGGGCTGGCCCCCAGCGGGGTGTGGGGCAGA
>WRKH01000280.1 GCA_009778175.1 Turicibacter sp. | reverse complement strand
TGTTTGCGGTCGCCCGTGTTTGCGGTCGCCCGTGTTTGCGGTCGCCCGTGTTTGCGGTCGCCCGTGTTTGCGGTCGCCCGTGTTTGCGGTCGCCCGTACTCATCTCACATATAATTTGAAACCATTGTATCACAACATTTTCAGCTTGTCAAATTTTTCAAAAATTTTTCAAAATTTTTTTGTAACCTATGTTTGACACTTCTACACACTAAATTCAATGTTTATAAATTTTCCTGTTGACAACGTAATTTTTATATATGTTTGGTTGTCATAGTAAAATTCTAGCGACATATTTTTATCAAGTGCATCAGGCAATCCGAATACATCTATAAATCTTTCATGTATTGTTGAGGTTATTGAACTTATAAAAGGTTTTTTATAAGCAGGATTCACTGTGTCCAGTCTAGTAGCAGCCAAATCAAAAATACTTTCCTTTATTATCATTCTAAAAAAGAAAATAGCCTTAGCCACCGTACTTTTCCCAGTGGACTGTGCCCCAATAAACACCATCCACTTCGTACATTCCAACTCCGCATGGTCGATTGGACCCAACTTGTTTATGATTATTTTTTGCATGACCGATAAATCTCCATTCTATATTGCGAAACCGCTGTTTTTGGTAATTTTGCTGATTTGTTCCGCCTTATGGCTTTATTTTAGCACAAAGGGACGGCACGGTCAAGGGCAAATTCCCCTTGACTCCCCGCCATAAATGATATACAATATAACCATAACAAGAAAGGGGCTGATTTTATGCACTCCATACAAGCCACATACAACGGCACGGATTTTGTGCCTAGGGAAAAAATCCCAATCGAGGGGGAATACGAGGTTATAATAACATTCGTCAAGCCTGTGCAGGACGTTATCGACGGTTGCAGGGCAGGGAAATTGCCGCGGCACACCGCCAAGGGTTTGCTAAAAGGTAAAATTTTTATGGCGGATGATTTTGACGAGCCGCTTGAAGAAATGGCGGAGTATATGTGATGAAATATTTGCTGGACACGCACGTTGCACTCTGGTATCTTGAACAATCCCCACGCCTTTCCAAAAATATTGAGCAAACGATTGACGATGCAGAAAACGACATATTTGTTTGTGCAATTTCACTGTGGGAGGTAGCGATAAAGGTCAATTTGGGAAAATTAGACCTTAGATTGACGTTGGCTGAATTATTTGAACTCGTAGAAATCCGCAATTTCCGCATAATTCCCATAGAATACAAACATATGCTAACCCTACTAAATCTGCCATACCATCACAAAGACCCGTTCGATAGGCTAATCATTGCAACGGCACTGGCGGAGCAGCTGACAATCATTTCGGCAGACAAAAATATCCAACGCTACGATGTGCCTTGGATTTGGTAAAGGGGAAGGGCGGATTCTATCCGCCCTTACGTGTAACGTCGTTGCTTGTTGAATACATCTTCTAAACGATGTCTACTGGGCATCAGATTTCTAATGCCCCTTATCAGCCATTTCTTTCATATATCTGGGAATATCCAACCCCTGCGGGCATTGTTTCACACAAATGCCGCAAGCAGTGCAAGCACTGGGCTTTTGCTCTTTTGGCAATGCGTTAAAGCGGTTAAGCCGCCAATCGCCGCCAGCCTTGAAATCATTGTAAACTCTAAGCAATTCGGGAATATCCAGTTTTAGCGGACAGCCGTCGCAATATCGGCAAAATGTACATTCCGCACCAATTTCATTTACTAACAAAGTGCTTGCCTTTTGCACTAACGCCTGCTCTTCTGCAGAAAGCGGCTTGTTTTCGTTGATTATCGCCACATTATCGGTGGCTTGTTCTACGTTGGACATTCCGCTTAGCACAACGGATATACCTGGCAAACCCAAAACGAACCGCAACGCCCACGAAGCCAAGCTGCGTTCTGGTGCATAGTCTTGCAATAATTTTTTGCCCTCGGCGGTCAGATTGGTCAACATTCCGCCGTGTACTGGCTCCATCGCCATTATTGGGATATTTTTTTCACGCAAAATTTCGTACTGCTCCTTGGCTGAGCCATGAAAATAATCGTAATAATTCAGCTGAATCATAACAAAATCCCATGTGCCGTATTCTAGTGCCTTGCGTAATACGCTGGGTTTGCCGTGGAACGAAAAGCCCAAATGCTTTATGCGGCCTTTTGCCTTTTCTTCCAAAAAATATTCCACGCAACCGTTACCCAAATATCCTTCAATATGGTTGTCCGAAATGCCGTGTAGCAGGTAAAAATCTATGTAATCGGTTTGCAAGCGTTCTAGCTGTTCTGGAAATTGTATGCGATAATCGGGCTGTGCCAGTAGATTGTATTTATCCGCCAAATAATAGCTTTCGCGCGGATATTCCTTTAATGCTTTGCCTAAAAATCGTTCCGAATCGCCCCCATGATAAACATAAGCGGTATCAAAATAATTCACGCCATTTGCCACGCAATAATCGATAATCGCCTTTGCGGCGGCGTAAGAAACTGGCTTGCCCCAGCCCTCTTCCTCTTGCGGCAACCGCATTGCACCCATTCCCAACAGCGATAGGGAATTTCCGTTAAATTTTGTGTAGTTCATTTTTGACCTCCTTGACAGGTTTAATCTAGCATACATACATTGTATCAGAGTTTCGGAAATTTTGCAAGAGGATAAAAATAGCACTAAAATCACGGGCGGATAACATCTGCCCCTACGTCGACTCAAAAAACATACAAAAAGGTAAAAAGGTGCGGGTCTGGGGGCGCGCCCCCAGCGGGGTGTGGGGCAGAGCCCCACGGTCTTAAGCCTGTCCGATTTCTCCTGCTCGCTTGACGGCGTATTTTGTGAGTAGAGGGCCGATGATTTCGTAAATTAAAACACCTGCCAGTGCTATTGTGTATACGCGCTGCCCCACTTCCCCCAATTCTTGGCGAACAATTACCGCAAGCCCAATGCCCACCCCCGCCTGCGAAAGTATGGCAATGCCCAAATATTTTCTTACAACCGCTGGAAAATTGCCGATTTTTGCCCCGATTGCCGAACCTGCCACCTTTCCCAATCCCCGTGCGATAATGTAAACAATTCCGATTAGGCTAACATCTAGCAAATAAGCCAATTCTAAGCTCGCCGCAGAAATTCCAAAAAATACCAAAAACAACGGCGGCATAAAATTGCTTGTCAAATTCTCAAAAATTTTATCCGATTTCGGCACAAAATTTGCAACGATCGTACCCGTCGTTATCGACAAAATTATCAGCTCTAATTCAAATATTAACGCCATTCCCACACCCAACGTGGCAATCCCGATTGTCAAAATGAGAATATCGCTTTTTTTCTCCAACTCTTTGATTATCAGCGAGAAAATGTACCCCAAGGTTATTCCCGTTATCACTGTTACAAAAATGTTGATTATCATGTGCAAAGCGGCATAACCAAGGGAATCCTCTGTGCCCGTACCAGCTTTTACAATCGCCAAACTTAACCCAAAAACCACCACGCAAACCACATCGTCAAGCCCAACTATCGGAACAATCGTTTTGCTTAGGTCGCCTTTTGCCTTGAATTGCCGCAAAACCATAAGAGGCACGGCGGGTGCGGTCGCCGCCGCTATTGCCGCCAACAAAATGCTAACTTCAAAACCTTGCTGCAAAACAAAGAAAAGTACCACAAAAACCACTGCTGAAGTCGTCAAAGACTCAAACAAGGTTAAAACGATTATTTTAACGCCGTAGCCTTTAATTTCGCCATAATTGAAAGATTTCCCGATCCCAAAACATATGCAAGCAAGCGCCACCTGTGAAACGATTTGCAGCGAATTTAAGTCGTCCATGGTAAAAAAGCCCGTTACTGAAGGCCCGAGCAACACGCCAGTGATAAAATACGCAGAAACTTTGGGCAGTCCGATTTTTTCAATCAAATTTGCGAAAATTAATCCAACTAAAATTAAAACTGCCAGCTTGAAAAATATCATGGGATTCCTCTTTCTATAAGGGTTTCGGGATTTCTGGAATTTCGCCAGCACGGTTTATTGCAAATTTTGTTAGCAGTGGTCCGACAACTAGAAAAATAACGCAACCCCCTCGGATTATAATAAAAATTTGCTCTCCAATGTAGGGGATTTCCGCCAAAATTATATCCGACATAATTAGAACAATTCCCGCTTGTGCCAGGGTTGACACGCCTAGATATTGCCGAACAGTTTTGCTGCAATTGAGCATTTTTGCACCAAGATAACTGCCATAAAGTTTGCCCGCAGTTCTTGCCAAAATATATACGATTCCCACCAAGCCGAATCCGATTACATGGGAAATATCCATTACCACGATTGAGGAGGTTGCAACGAAAAACGCCAAAAACACAGGTGGTGCAAAACGGTAGAGCGTTTCGAAAATATCGTCATTGTGCCGTGCAAGATTGGCGACCACAAAACCCGTCGCCATTGCGACTATTGTAGGCTGCAAACTTAGAGCCTCTGCCAAGCCCACGCAAGCGAAGCAGATACTAACGGCAAAAATCAGGTGTTCTTCACGATTTTTAAGCAGCCAATTAAAAATCGCCACGCAAAGCAGTCCGAAAGCGAGCCCGACAATTATGCTAAAGGCAAGCATTGCGGCGTATTCAGAAATTAGGGCAGTGAAATTATAGCTACCCACCAAGACCAAACTGATTGCAAAAGTTATGTAAAACAGCACAATACAAACAATGTCATCCACGGCGATAATCGGCACAATGGCATCGGATAGTTCGCCTTTTGCATTAAACTGCCGCAGAACCATTATGGGGATCATGGGTGCGGTCGCAGATGCCACAGCACCCAAAAGCAAGGCAAAGACAAGGCTTTGAGATACCAAAAACACAGCGGCAGAGACCACGCCAAAAGTAACCAATGCTTGAACAATGGACACATAGACTGCCTTAAATTTCAGTTTTTTTAACTCGGAGATATTGAGGGATTTGCTGACCAAAAATCCTACCATACAAATGGCAAAGCGGTTGATTAGCTCAAAAGAGTAGACATCTTGGTAGTTAAAGAGATTAAGCAGCGACGGTCCTAAAATAACACCAGCTGTGGTATACGCCAGCGCATCGGGAATACGCACTTTATTCATAACTGTAGACAAGACGACACCCAAAGTAAACAATATACTCAACTTAAAAATGAACACCAGCAAACACCTCCTGTCAAGACCGTGGGGCTCTGCCCCACACCCCCGCAAGGGAGCTAGCCCCCTTGACCCCCCTCGTTCGTTAGGATTCTTTGATGGATTCCCGTACGATGCTACAAATTTGTAGCGGTTTGGGGCAGAGTTCCACAGTTCTAAACAACTGAAGGTTCTACAATTAAATTTCCGCTTGAAAACCTTGAAAGTCCTAGTTTATCCCAAGGCAAGGTTGGGGAAAGACCTAAAATTATCTCCGCCATCGCCTGACCTGTGGCGGGTGCTAGCATAAATCCATGCCCCGAATAACCCGCCGCCACGTAAAAGCCCTTCGTTTCGGGGACTTCGTCGTATACGGGACTCTTATCGGGCGACATATTATATAGACCTGCCCATTGCCTAAGCATACGTAATTGACCCAATTTTGGCAATAGATTGGTTACTGTTCGTGCCATTTCCACGGGGAAATTGCTATCGGCTGTTACCCGCAAGTCTCGGGGCTGATTGGCACAAGTTCTCCCCATTATAAAACCTCCTGAAGGGGCTTGTTGCATATAGAGATTAAGCGAAAAACTCATAAGCATCGGCGACAATGTGCGTTCTAGCTGTTCTGTAACCAAAATATTATGCCGCTCGGAGTATAGAGGCAGCTTGGCATCTACCATTTTCGCTATTTGTTGTGCATATCCTCCAGCGGCGTTCATCACAATATTGGTTGAAATAGTGCCTTTGTCTGTCTTTACTGCCGTTACACGTCCGTTTGTTACATCGATTCCCGTTACATTGGTGGCTTTGTAAATCGTTCCGCCCAGCCGCTCAAAGGCTTTTGCGAAGGCTTGCGTCGTCTTAAACGGGCTTAAAAATCCGTCTTTACGATGAAAAGTCGCCGCCAAAATCTTTGATGTATCGAGCAGCGGCACCATTTCGCCCGCCTCTTGCGGGGAAAGCAGCACACTTTCTATGCCTAGGCTATTTTGTAGGACGATATTTTTTTTCGTCTGCTCAAGTTCCTTTTCCGTGGAAATAAGCAGCATATAGCCACCTTGATGGAAATCCACATCGCCGCAACCTAGTTCCTCTGCGGCGTTTTCAAAAAATTCGCAAGAGAATTTAGTCATAATGCAGTTAATCGACGCACCCCATTGTTGGCGTATTCCAGCGCCGCATTTGCCAGTCGCACCTGCCCCTAAAAAATCACGTTCCAAGATGACGACATTTTTTGCCCCGTATTTCAGTAAAAAATAGCCAATCGCCACCCCCGAGATACCGCCTCCGATTATTACAATATCTGCTGCATTTTTCATACGCTAGTCCTCTCTTCATCATGCTCGGCTAAATCGCTCAATTTCACGCTAGTTACGACAGGGCGGAAATTGGTGGGCAAAAGGTCTTTTATGGGCGTTTCCAAATATCTGGATAATTCGCCTAAAATAATGGGGATACAGCTACGACCCTGACAAGGGCCCATTCCCACGCGTGCCAGTTGCTTTAGCTCGTCTATTGTGGTATAACCGTCCGAAATCATCTTGCGTATATCGCCCAAAGTTAGGTCATTGCAACGACAGACGATTCCGTCTAGCTCATTGGTATTATTGAGTTCCAAATTTCCCATATTTTTTTCGGGAATTTCGGGTTTTTCCTTAAACGAAAAGCCTCGGACGGTTTTAATCAGATGCCTATCAACGGCTATTGAAACCACCGATACTTTACCAGCAATGACACGAACAACCTCCGCATCGCTCACGGGTTCGCCCGCTCTATTGAGTGCATTGACAATTTGCCCTTTTTCGGGCAATGGCTTAAATTCATGGGGCAATTTTATCAGGGCTTTTTCGCCCGAATATTCAACCACCATTATTGCAAGCCCTGGGCATTTTTTTATACAGGCATTACAGCCCACACACAATTCATCATCGATGACTGGTCTATCATTTATATCCACAAAGGGAAGTATAGCAGATTTGGGGCAGCTTTGGGCACAGGGGTTACAAGGTATTTTTTCAAAACATTCTATCACTGCAACAGGCCCTTTTTCAAGGCGTTCTTCCGCAGGAAAAACACAATCTATTTGAGCCTGCTCAGGTATTCCACTTCTCTCCAACATATTAATCCTTTCTTTCTAAGACCGTGGGGCTCTGCCCCACACCCCGCTGGGGGCGCGCCCCCAGACCCGCTCGTTCGTTTTTTATGTTATCGTGGTTTTTCCCAATCGCTACAAATTTGAAGTGTCGTATGGGAATCCATCAAATTAACCACTACAAATTTGAAGCGTAGTATGGGAATCCATCAACGAATCCTAACGAACGAGGGGGGTCAAGGGGGCTAGCCCCCTTGCGGGGTGTGGGGCAGAGCCCCACGGTTTTGTGTTTATAGAGTGGCTTTTGATAAGCCTGATAGTATTTTTTCGCCCGAATGGCCGTTTCTTAGGGAGGCTAGTTGGGCGTAATAGTCGGCTTCTGTTGCTGATTGGTTGGGTAGATCGATTCCTAGGTGTTTGATTGCGGAAAGTCCCGCTAACCTGCCCTCTACCATAGCGGCTGATGCCTCCTCGACCCCCGCAACATCGCCCGCTATAAAAATGTTCTCTATCGACGTGCAGAGGCTTTTATCCCTGTAGGGAACATAGCCCCCCAAAGATGGTACATAGAGCATTTTGCAGCCCGCTTGCCATAAAAGCTCAGCAAGCGGCGATAAGCCAACGGCAATGCACAATGCATCGACAGAGAAGGTTATTTCGCTGCCCGCTATTCCTTGCCAATTTTCGTCTATTTTCCATAATGTAACAGCCTCTAAAGCGGTTGTACCTAAAGCCTCTTTGACTGTGTATCCCGTCATTATCGGCACTCCCAAACGGCGTAGTTTCGAGGCGTGCACTAGATAGCCGCCAATCTTTTGGCTACCCTCGGCAAGGGCTAAAACATTGACATTAGCCTGTAGTAATTGATAGCTGACAATTAAACCGATATTGCCCGCACCTAGCATTACTACATTTTCGGCGGGTTTTACGCCGTATTGATTCATTAGGGTCTGTAATGCCCCCGCTCCACATACGCCTGGCAAATCATTGCCTGGAAACGGTAGCGATTTTTCAGCCGCACCAGTGGCTACGACCACTACCTTTGGCTTGATTTTGGTATATTCTCCCTCAATATCCGCCGTCCAAGTGCCATCGTCGTATGCCGCAAGCACCGTTGCTTGTAGTTTTATACATACATTGGGCATCGATTCTGCCTCTTTGAGCAGAATATCGGAGATTTCATAGCCTCTATACGAGGCGTATTGTTTTTCCGAACCAAAAAACATATGTGTTTGCTTAATTAACTGACCTCCAGCTACATTGCTACGTTCAAGCAATATGACATTAGCCCCCGTAGCTCCTATTTCAATGGCTGCCGAAAGTCCCGCCGGACCTGCGCCTACAATAAGCACATCTGTATGTATCATGTGAGTTTCCCCTTATCTGGTTGAGATTCTACCACCATACCCGCTCTAACAGGCTCTACACAGGTTTTTACATTGGGCGTTCCATCGACAATCATCATACAGGATGCACAGTTGCCGATGGCGCAATAGATTCCCCTTGCTCTATGTTTATCATGGCTTGTTGCCAATTTACGGACATTCGCCGCATACAAAGCCACGGCAACAGTTTCGCCCTCAAAGGCTGAAACAGGTTTGCCGTCAAAGGTAAACACGATTTCTTCCCCACGCTTAAAATCCAATATTGGATGCTCATAAATCCTCAAGCGATTACCATTTACCTCAAAACCGTGGGGCTAAAACCGTGGGGCTCTGCCCCACACCCCGCTGGGGGCGCGCCCCCAGACCCGCTCGTTTTGTTTGGGTTTGGTTTGAGATAATTCCCTTTCTTTGTTTTTTGTTACCTCATCATTATAGCATATTGGGAAATTTTTGTGTAGGTGATTTGCTAAAAATTTCGCCGAAAAAATCGCCAAGACACGGGTCTTGGCGATTTTTTTGTTGCTGGTGAAATTCAGTGAATTTGCTACTCTGTAATGTAGATAGCACCTGTGGCTTCGTTCCAAACTACCTGCACTCCGAAGCGTTCGGAGATGTAGCGTAAAGGTACGAAAGCTCGATCGTCTATTATCATGGGTACGCCCATTCCATCGGGCAATGGCTCTAGTATGGGCAAATGTATCGTTAATGCACCGTTTACTATTATTGCTGTTTGGGTTCCGCCATCCCATGCTACGTTTGCACCGAAAATTTCAGCTATGAACCGAAGAGGCACCATTGTGCGGTTATATTCGGAACATATGAAAGGAGCAGCAGAATCGTTTATATACGCACCGTTTAGGTTATGGGAGGTTGAGCCTATTTCTAAACGCAAGGATATTGGCGGCGTTGGCGGTGCTTGAGGTTGCAGCGGCGGTTCGGGAATTTCGGAAACTTCCTCGATTTCTTCGATTTCCTCAATCTCCTCGATAGGCTCGATTATCAGAGTAAATTCCAACTCGTCCATCGGCGAAATTTCGTTTTCGTCATATAGTCGCAATAGCAAAACGTGTTCGCCAGCCATATCGTTTGTAATTCCCACAAGCTCGAAATATATCGCTTCGTCTACCACCTCTACAAATAGCATTTCTTCCGCATCCTCTAGGATTTCTTCCTCTTCCTCTTCGGATACTTCAAAATCCTCGTTGCTTTCAAGAGCCCAATCTGGGGCAGTCGTTCCAACAAAGCTAACACCTTCAGGCAAGCCGTCTAGGACTATCCGATAAACGCCGTCTTCCACATCTGGCAGAAGCAATGTCATGCCTCCCGAGGAATCCGCTGTTATCGTGATATTTAAGCTGATTGAGCCGTCTTCGTTTACAAAACCTGCCAAACTAGGCTCAACAATCGCTACCTGTACATTCCGCCTTGGTACCCACGGTCTAATCGGTATTACTGGCCCGTCTAGAAAATCATCTTCAGGGCTGCCCGTGTATGGCGGAAGTAGCGAAGGTGGTGTTGGTGTTGGTGTTGGTGTTGGTTCAGGGTCGGGATCGGGATCGGGTCTGGGCGGCGGCGGCGGTGTCGGCGGGGCTACCAAGCCCACGTCAATCAGCCATTGTTCATAAGCCGCTGGTAAATGTGCGGCAAAATGATTGATGTAATTGTAACCCATACGGCGTTCAAAGCTGATGTTGTGGAAAGTCGCCATTAAATCGAACTGCCCGCTAGAATCCGTGGAAAGATTGCCGTCTGCATCTCTGTACAGATTCCGCCTTGTGCCAGCCCGTACATTTGTCTGATTCGTGGCATTGTGGCTTAAAAATGGCTCTACAACGCCCAGCCACTCGCCATGCTCCGCCTCGAACGCCGCCCTAGAAACGCCGTTATGCGGGCTGCCTGACGGGATTGTTCTATCGTAGAAAAGCGGTGCGAAAGTGTCGATGTCCATGAAACGAGACCAAAGTGCGGGGGCGTTTGCCGCTGGCACTAAATGCCGACCCAACAAGGGGTGATGCCCATGTGCCACCGTGTGATGCAGCCTGTAGCCTGTTAATTGCACGTAATCAAAGAAGTAGACAGCCGCATGAATCGCATCCATAACCTCTCGGCTCGGATTGGGTATGCTCATCAGAAATTCTATGATGTCCATGGACTCATCGCTGCTGATACCAGGCGGTTCAAATTCCCTTGCCCATGCGGGCCGCCCTGGTACGCCTGGTGTGGCGTTGGGTTGCAATGGCAGATTTACGATATTGCTCTGATAGACGTTAAATGGCCAAGCCGTAAGCCTTTCCACCCCGTCTGCAAAACCGCTCGACCGCACTTGGCTGTTTAGGATAAAGCCCAAGCCTGCATCAAAAGTCTGTTGATTCTGGATAAAACGGGCATAGCCGATTGTGTTTTGGAAAAGGCCGTTTGTGATGTCCATGAGCAGATTCATGATATTGCTGACGGCATCATCACTTATCGACAAAGCCCGATGATAAGTGCCGCCGCTAATCTGATACGGCCAGCCGCCTAGCGGATCTTGCACATTGTGAATAGTGTCAAGCCCTCGGAGTCCCGCATCTCGGAAACGGATTATCCCTGTTGCCTCGTACATTCGGAGCAGGAATCTCGTCTCGTTTGTGGTAATTCCACGCCCGAAATAAGAATCCTGAGCGGCATGGTTTGCGGCTATCTGCTGCACCATTGCGGGCGGCATAGATGCCACGTCCTGCGGGAAATGTGCATCATTCGCCTGGCCGATACCTCGTGGCCAACCGCCGTTGTCTCGTTGCATATACGTCAGATTCGTTGCAATGATAATGGAGTTTTGGCTGCCATACCACGCCTCGGGGCGGTTGTTTATCTGGGCGTAAAGCATATTCGATTGGTCAACGATTTCGCCCGTTACAACAACGATTGTGTGCGTTCTGATATCCCAGCCGATAGAGCCGATATTTAACGCATTTGCAATGATTTCAAGCGGAACGAAAGTCGCCACGCCGCCATGCTGTGCCATGGTTGATGTGAGAGCAATGCTAGTAAAGGACTGCCCGCCTGTTTCTACCACTACGCTGTTCGTTTCCATTGTCCATGTAACGCCCGCTCCCAAGGCAAGCTGAGCGGATTCCAGCGGAACCCACAACACGCCATTCAGGAAAAACGGCATTGCCAAACTCGGATTCGCATCCCTGACCTGCCCATTGAAAAGAACCCGTGGGTTTGCCGCTTGCAGAACAATTCGTCTAAATCCATGTTCCCAAACGATATTTTCGCCCAAATTATGCGGGAACTGATTAGGTGTGGAAACGCCGCTACCCGTGTAAAATACATTTTCGGGGACAAGCGGCTCGTAGTAAACTAGCACGGTTATGGGGATTGCGATATTGTTTGCATCATTGTCGCCCGATAGATTCAAAATTGCGGTGTGCAAGCCCGAAGACAAGCCAAGAGCAGGGACAACGGAAAATTCAAAGCTACTGCCCGCCGTCAGACTCTGACTAGCCGTGCCGTATATCTCAAAATTATCGTTGTTTACGCTGGCAGTTACGGTTGTGCTGCCAGAGCCGACGTTTGTAACCAAAATGGAATCGGGTACAAGGTCAGCGGCGGTGTAATCATGGGCAAGCCCACGAAATTCAGGTGCAGCGCCCGTTGGGATTTCCAGCCATGGGCCAGTAAATTCGCCCTCGAAGATACGAATGGCTTGGATACCGAGCCGTCCCATTGGGTCGTCCGCTGTGTTTCCGCCCCAAGGCCATGGGCTTATGGACAACAACGCCTCGTCCATGGTTGGAAATTCCAAACGGACGGTTTGGATATTTTGCCCAATAATCGGCACTTCACGGGTGTGCATACCGAAATTAACGTGCAAAGTGGTAGACCCACCGTTTACAACGGAACGTGCATCCACTTCCACTAAAATAGGACCACGCAGCATTTCTTCCCCAGAATGGAGGAAACGCCCGCCGCCGTTGGGTTCAATAAAGGTATTGCCCGCATTGCCAGAGGGCCGCAAGCCCTGTGCGCCCGTATTTGCTCCGACAATAAGCTCCAAATGCTGGTTTCTAGCAGTTGGTGCAATAGCAAACGTGGAGTTTGCCATGTTGGAAATCGGATTGCCGTTGGAGACAAGGAACATATTCCGCTGGTCATTTCCGCCGAAATTCAGCATTTCATTGGGGAAATTAGAAAAATCCCAAGCGTAGGAAAAATTCCCCCAGTCAACATTAGCCTGTTGGAACTCTACGTTGAGATTCAAACCAAATTCTATTGCATCGAAATTGTATCCATTAATCCGCACCATGCCATAATAATTCCCGCCGCCCAAGCCGAGTATGGGAGCTGCACTAAATGTCATGCTGGCATCGAGGGCAAGACTTGCATTTGTCAAAGTGCCTGAAAGCTCAAAAACACCCTGACCTGTCGCCAGTTCAATGTATACATATTCCGCCGCCAATGTACCTAAATTTTGGATTGTGATATTGCCAAGCGGCGTAAAATCGGCGGCTGTGTAGTTGTGTGGTACAATACCGAAATTATGGATAGCTCCGATGTCTATTCCCTGCAATGCAATAGCGGGAGCGGGCGGAATTTCTACCTGCCCGTCGCCTGTATCGTAAATCCACCAGTAAGGCACGTGAACCGAGCCGTGTTGCACACGTACATGGAGACTGTCGATATATGTATTGGGTGGTAGAGTTCCAGGCGGAATGGCGGCGGTCAGCGGAATTGCCGCTCCTGCACTACCATTTATTTCAAAGGCAATATTCGCCCCGCCGTTCGGCAACAAGTTTGCAGAAATAACAAACTCATTCGCACCTGCAGGAACGGAGTTGTTGATGTTCATCACGCCCGCACCCAAAGCGGCGTTTATCCGTCCCACATGACCTGTTGCACCTGGAATTACCGTATCACCAGCTATGCTAGAAAATACGCCGCCAGGGGCAGTATGCCCGATTGCTGTAAGATTAGCATCGCCGTTGGCAATCATGGTCGCACGTGGTCCAAAGCCGAGAGCAAGGCGGTTTATTGTATTGTGATTAGCATTGTCCTGTTGTTCACGGCGTGTCATTGCACCAATGGTATCGCCATTGGACAATTCCAAGAAAATCGCCGTCCAAGCCACATCGGCAAAATTAACAGGATATTCATTCCAAGCACTAACAATGGCAGTAATATCCGTCCGTTCGCCAGGAATCGTGTGGACTAGCGTTTGGGGGGCATTGTTGCCTGGGGTACGCACAAGGTTTGTTCCGCTGGCAATTTGTACTCCGTTGGCAATTAGATTAGAACGGAGCATCCCCCCCCCCCCCC
>WRKH01000279.1 GCA_009778175.1 Turicibacter sp. | reverse complement strand
CAGAGCCCCACGGTTTTAGTCAGCAAAAAATAGATGGAAAGAGGGATTTTATGAATTTTTTAGAGAGCATTAAAGGGCGGGCGAAAACGGCTAATAAGACGATTGTGCTGCCCGAAGCGAACGACCCGAGAACGATTAAGGCGGCGGAGACGATTTTGGCGGAAAAACTGGCAAAGGTTATCCTAATCGGTAATCCAAACGAGGTCAAAGTAAACGGTGCAGAATGTATCGACCCGCAAAATTACGCCGAGGCGGATAGATTGGCGGAGACATTGGCAGATTTGCGTAAAAGCAAGGGAATGACCAAGGACGAGGCATTAAATCTGATAAAAACCAATCCGCTATATCTAGGCTGTATGCTGGTAAAAGAGGGTTTGGCGGACGGCATGGTGGCTGGGGCTGTAAATTCCACCGCCGATGTGCTTAGACCGAGCCTGCAAATACTAAAAACTGCCCCGAATGTCAAGTTGGTGTCCAGCTTCTTCATCATGGTTGTGCCCGATTGCAGTATGGGCGAAAATGGCATTTTCCTGTTCTCCGACTGCGGGCTTACACAAAACCCGAACGCCGAAGAATTGGCTGCCATTGCCTTAAGCTCCGCCGAATCCTTTAAAAAATTGGTGGGTGTTGAGCCAAAGGTTGCATTGTTATCACACTCTTCGATGGGTAGTGCAAAACACGCCGATGTTGATAAGGTTGTAAAGGCTGTGGAAATTGCCAAGGCTAACGCCCCGCAACTACAGCTTGACGGCGAATTGCAACTCGATGCTGCTATAGTCCCTGAAATTGGTAAGAGTAAAGCACCCAACAGCCCCGTTGCTGGTAATGCGAACGTGCTTATCTTCCCCGATCTGGATGCTGGCAACATTGGCTACAAATTAGTGGAGCGTTTGGCGAAGGCGGAGGCATATGGTCCGATAACACAGGGGATTTCCAAACCAGTAAACGATCTCTCCCGAGGTTGCTCGGCGGACGATATTGTCGGAGTTGCCGCTATTACAGCGGCACTGGCATAAAAGAATAGGAGAATTTTGATGAATATACTTGTTTTGAATTGTGGTAGCTCCAGCTTGAAATATCAGCTTTTGAACATGGAGACGGAGGAATTGCTGGTAAAGGGACTCTGCGAACGCATAGGCATAGACGGCTATCTGAAACACACGTCCGATAAGGATTATGAGTCCAATGTGGCGATGCCCGACCACGAGGCGGCGGTTAAAATCGTTATGGATGCGTTAATCGATCCCGAACGGGGCGTTTTGAAATCCATGTCGGACGTACACGCCGTGGGGCATAGAGTTGTGCATGGCGGCGAGAAATTTAGCGATTCCGTTGTCGTTACCGATGAGGTAGAGCGGGCTATCGATGAGTGTTCCGAACTAGCACCCCTTCACAACCCCCCTAATCTGATAGGCATACGTGCTTGCAAAAAAATCATGCCCGGCGTACCGAATGTTGCCGTTTTTGACACCGCATTTCACGCCAAAATGCCAGAAAAGGCGTTTTTGTATGCGATACCTTATGAACTATACGAAAAGCACAAGATTCGCAAATACGGTTTCCACGGGACAAGCCACAAATACGTTTCGGCGGTGGCGGCTGAATTGATAGGCAAGCCCTACAACAGCCTGAAAATAGTTACCTGTCATCTTGGAAATGGTGCAAGTGTGTGTGCTATTGAAAATGGCGTTTCTGTGGATACGTCTATGGGTCTCACACCGTTGGAAGGCTTAGCGATGGGTACAAGAAGCGGCGATTTAGACCCCGCCGTTGTGCCGTTTATCATGCAGAAAGAAGAGTTGACAGCGGGCGAAGCACTGGATATTCTCAACAAAAAATCGGGCGTTTTGGGTGTTTCGGGGGTTTCTAGCGATTTCAGAGACTTATCCGCTGCTGAAAAGAGCGGAAATGCCCGTGCAAAGGCTGCCATGGATATGTTCTGCTACAGAGTCGCCCGATATGTGGGCAGTTATGCTGTTGCGATGAATGGTTTAGACGCTATTGTTTTCACTGCAGGTATCGGCGAGAATGATATTGCCATTCGTGAGCGAATTTGTGCATATTTGGGCTTTTTGGGTGTTCACATAGATAACGACAAAAACAACTCAAGAGGCAAGGCGGTTGAAATTTCCACATCAGACTCAAAGGTAAAGGCTCTCGTCGTGCCAACCAACGAAGAATTAGTAATCGCCAGAGACACAAAGGCAGCGATTTAAATGCCACGAGACCCTGCCTACATCTAGCTGAATTTAACCCCCCAGCCAAAAGTTGGGGGATTTTTTTCGCCAACAACCCAAAAAAACAAAAATTTTGCGATAACATTGGCATAGGGGCGGAAAGAATCCCCTGCAATCGCTGAAAATCACAGGCAGAGTCCCACGATTTTAAATTTTTGTGCATTATCGAAAAATGTGTTATAATAACTTTACAAGGAAGAAGGGGGAAATATGCACAATTCGCAATTTAAGCTAATGGTAACGTATTTTCTATTGGCCACGGCGATCATAACGTCGTTTTGGGTTGTAAATAATTTGGACGTAATCGGCGGAGTCATCGCCTGGATACTTGGGATGCTTAGCCCGTTTATCGTGGGTTTTGTAATCTCGTATATCTTGGGAATCCCAATAAATGCGGTGCAGAGGCTTTTAGAACGTACGCATATAGAAATTATCCGCCAGTGGAAAAAGGGGATTAGCATTGTTTCGGTATACTTGGCGTTTGTGTTCCTCATCTATATGACGATACAACTGCTAGTGCCGCCGATAATTGCAACGATTGTGGACTTTATAGCGAATTTTCCCGTATTTTACCAGCAGGTGCTATCGTTTCTGGAAAATTTGGGCGAGGAATTTTTGATTGATTTGTCGCCTGACCATATTCTGCACGAAGTCCTTGGCGAGGATTTTAACATAAACAATCCGCTTGGCTTTATTACATACGACGCAATTCTGTCGTATTTGGGCACGATAATGGGCGGCGCGGCGGCGTTATTTAACCTATTTTTGGCGTTCATTTCGTCCATTTACTTCCTCTTCGAACTGGAAAATTTGAGCAAATTTTTAAAGCGGCTGATGTTCGCATTCTCGTCGGTAAAGACGAGTACGATAATTTTGGAATATGGGCAGAAAATCAACCAATATTTCAAGAAGTACATATTTTGCCTACTGATGGACTGCATAATAATGGCGGTGGTAGGCACGGTGGTATTGACGCTACTAGGCTCGGAATACGCATTACTCCTGGGTTTGATGATAGGGGCAATGAATCTAATCCCCTATTTCGGCTCGATAATAGCGACAATCATCGCCGTAGTGGTGGTATGGATAACGCAGGGATTCGCAATGGGAGCATTCGGAGCAATCGTATTATTCATATGTCAACAATTAGATGCAAACGTAATCCAGCCACGCTTATACGGAACGTCCCTAAAACTAAGCCCATTACTAGTAATAGTAAGCGTATCCGTAGGCGGTTCAATAGGCGGTTTACTGGGCAGCACAATAGGTGGCACAATTCTAGGTATGATAGTAGCGATTCCATTCGCAAAAGTTTTCATGAACATCCTAGAAGACATAATAACCCACCGAGAACTAAAAAAACCAAAAACCTAAGACCTAAGACCGTGGGGCTCTGCCCCACCACCCCGTAAGGGGGCAAGCCCCCTTAACCCCCAACTTTCGTTATTTTTTGGCTTGTGGCTTTTCGTCAATCGCTACAACTTTATTGTGATTGGGGGCAGCTTGGGTTGATAAAACCGTTACAAATTTGTAGCGATTGGGCATAATCGAGACCCATATAGAACGAAAGTTGGGGGGCGCCTGGTGTCCTGTGGACACCGTTTAGGCGTTTCCGGAGGAACAAGGGGGCTTGTCCCCTTGCGGGGTGTGGGGCAGAGCCCCACGGTTTTAATCTTTTAGAAAAGGAGAGAGAACGATGAGAGACGAGTTGAATAAGAATTTGGCGCAAATGCTTAAAGGGGGGGTGATAATGGATGTTTCTACGCCAGAGCAGGCGGTTATAGCTGAAAAAGCTGGTGCTTGTGCGGTTATGGCGTTGGAACGGATTCCGGCGGATATTCGAGCGGTTGGGGGCGTTTCTCGTATGAGCGACCCTAAAATGATTCGGAGTATTCAGGAAACGGTTAGTATTCCGATAATGGCGAAAGCTAGGATTGGTCATTTTGTCGAAGCACAGATTTTGCAAGCGATTGAAATTGACTATATCGACGAAAGTGAAGTGCTTTCTCCTGCCGATGATGTTTTTCATATTGATAAAAAGCAGTTTAAAGTGCCGTTTGTGTGCGGTGCAAAGGATTTGGGCGAGGCGCTTAGACGGATTCAGGAGGGTGCATCCATGATTCGGACTAAGGGCGAACCTGGGACTGGCGATATTGTGCAAGCTGTGCGGCATATGCGGAAAATTCAGGGCGAAATGCGGATGCTTACGTCCATGTCGAAAGATGAGCTGTATAATGCGGCGAAAGTGCTGGCTGTGCCGTTTGAATTGGTGGAATACGTGGCGAAGCATGGGAAATTGCCTGTTGTGAATTTTGCGGCTGGCGGCGTGGCGACCCCTGCGGATGCGGCACTTATGATGCAGTTGGGTGCGGAGGGCGTTTTTGTGGGGTCTGGAATATTTAAATCAGGCGACCCAGCTAAGCGTGCGGCGGCGATTGTGCAAGCGGTTACGAACTATGAGGATGCTAAACTGCTGGCGGATATTTCGGCAGATTTGGGCGAAGCAATGGTTGGAATAAATGAGCAGGAAATAGAACTTATGATGTCGGAGCGCGGAAAATAGATGAAAATTGGGGTTTTGGCTCTGCAAGGGGCTTTTTTGGAGCATATAGAAATGTTGAGGAAGTTGGGTGTCGAGACCGTTGAAATCCGCCAAAAAGGGGATTTGGTGGATTTTGACGGTATCGTCCTGCCTGGCGGCGAGAGTACGGCGATGGGGAAATTGTTGCGTGATTTGGAGTTATTTGCTCCGTTGCAAGAGGCTTTGAGGGGCGGAACGCCTTGTTTAGGGACTTGTGCAGGGCTTATTCTGATGTCGAAGAGGTTTGAGGATTCGGAGTGGCGGCATTTGGATTTGTTGGACGTTACGGTAAGGCGGCATGGTTTTGGTCGGCAGATTGGGAGTTTTGCAACAACGGCGGAATTTGCAGGGGAGTCCGTGCCTATGGTGTTTATTCGCGGGCCGTATATAACGGAAGTAGGGGAGAATGTGGAGGTTTTGGCGAAGGTGGAGGAGAAGATAGTGGCTGTGCGGCAGGGGAATTTGCTGGGCGTGGCGTTTCATCCTGAGCTTACGGAGGATTTTGTGGTGCATCGGTATTTTTTGGGGATGAGGTAAGTGGGGACGGGAGTCCTTTTGGTAGATTTTCTGACCTCCGCAAGGGATGTACATCTGGCTCCTTGCGGAGGTTTTAAGATTAGGCTATAGTGGTTATTGAGGGCAGATTTGCGGGTTTATCATCACATGAAATTTTGCAATTCTTGCCCACAAAGGCTATGCCGACCTTAACAAGGCGTTTTGTGGAGTTTTCAGCACCGTAGCGTTTGGCGGTTATCTGCTCTAGGGCGGACAAAGCGTCTTTTTCGAGATTGTCGGCTTTTTCTGAGGATTTTAGCTCGAAGATAAAATTGCCATCCGCTCGTTCGATAAAAATGTCGAAACGCCCATCGCCGCTCTCTCGGTTGGAGAGGGGGTATTTTTGTTGAGTGTTGCCGTCCGCACAGAGCAAGCCTAGCAGAAAGACGTGGTATAGGATTTCTGGGACTTTTTTCCTGTCCTCGCCTTTTAGCGAACCTAAATCATGGTGCGATAGGCGGTCTGTTATTATTCGCTCCAAGTCCTTGGCAAAAAGGGGCAGATTATCGCTATTCTCGAAAACCGACCGCACGTGGCTGGATGACACTCGAAACACTCGTTTCAAGATAAAATGTTTCCACGCCAACATGAGTTCGATGTTCGGAATGGACATTATCGCTCTTATAGTTTCGCTAACCGTCTCGCCCGCCGCCTGCTCTGCCGACAAATAGCCCGCCTGCACAATCAGCGAGTAAAAATCCTCATCGCCCGCCTCGTGCAACAAATCCATGAGCGAAATGCGCTCTTCGATACTCATACATATTTTTTCGCCATTTAGCAGTTTCGTAAGAATTTTTCGGCGGTTTTCGTTGATTAATTCGGCGATTGTATCCATTATTCCGCTCATCGCCCAAAAACATTTGTATTTATTTTCGTCAAGAAACGACATAGTGGAATAAGTGTTGTAAATGGGCTTGCCGTTGACCATGATGCCATTGTACCAGGTTTTTAGTGTGGCTTTGTCGAAATCGAAGAATTCTTGCAATTCGTCTATCTCCTCTTCCGTTAAGCCGTAGTTGTCTGTATACGTTCGATCGCTGAAAATATCGAAGACTTTTATGTTATTTAGTCCGCTGAATAGGCTTTCTCGTGAAATCCGCATAACGCCTGTGATTAGTGCTTTTTCTAAGTATGGATTATCCTTGAACCCCGCCGAGAAGAGGAGTGTCTCGTATTGGCGTATTTCTTCATATTTGTCGGTTTTGTAGTTGTCCATTAGCATTTTGTCGTATTCGTCGATTAGTAGGTACGAACGCTTGCCCGTAGTTTCGTAGACTGCCTCCGTCAAGTAATAAAAGCCGTCTGTATCGTCAAAATTTTTACTCGATAAATATTGTTCAACATTTTTATTTATCGAAGTTTGACAATAATTTTCAATGTAAAGTCGAATCATGCGATGTACTCGTTCTCTGTACGTCTTGACATTCAACCCTTTAAAATTAAAATAAAACACAGGCGAGGAATTTACATATTTCCACACATGGCTCTGTTCGATATAAAGCCCTTTGAACAAATGCCGATTGTCCACCTTATCCGTCAAAAAGCAACGTATCGTGTCCATGTTTAGGCTCTTGCCGAGCCGCCGTTGGCGTGTGATTAGCTGAACTGAACTCGCTTCTTCGATAAAATTCTCGATTATTCTCGTCTTGTCCACATACAAATTTCCCCGCTCAATCATTCGCTCAAACGACGACGTACTCAAATCTATCTTTTTTGGGTTGCCTACTACCATGATGCTACCTCATTTCTCACATTCTTCTTTTAACATTATACCACTCTTATTCTGATTTGTGCAAATATTCCCAAAAAATCCTTGTGATTGCAAGGGTAGGCAGATAGCGATGGAGAGGTTGCGGCTATCGTGGATAAACATGAACGATTTTTGTGCGGGAAATAATATTTGCAAAAAGTTTGTTGGTTTTGGTATAATGGATGTATGGAGAAGAGAACGGTTGAAAATTCGGTGCAGTTGATTAATGCGTTGAGAAGAGTCCTGTCTGGCGGGAAATTCATTCTTCTTCAGCGACACGACCAAACGCTACGGTGCTGAAAATGACCCGAAACGACTTGTTAAAGTCGGCATATCGTTGTAGGCAAGAAATGCAAGATTCTATGCGAAGAAAAGCCATAAAAATACCAATATTAAAGGAGAATTTGCCATGACTAAACAAGAAATATTAGCAATCCTGGGAACGGTACCAGAAAAATTTTCTGATGAAAACATAAGAGCTGCAATCGCACAAATACGGGAAAATAAGGCGGAATATATCCCTGAACTCTTGGATTGCTTGGAATATATTTACCGCAACGCCGCAGAGCTTACCGAAAGTGGATCCGACTACGATTTGCACAGTTATGCCATATTTTTACTGGCGGAATTTCGGGAAAAACGGGCGTTTTCGTATATGATAAACTTTCTGCGGTTGCCCGAAGAACAACTGGACTACCTTTTTGACGATTTATTACATGAAGACCTTCCGAAAGTTTTGGTGTCTACCTTTGACGACGCAAAAATACAATCGTTGACCGATATTATCGAGGATACGAACGTATATGAATTTGCACGAGTTGCTGCCATAGAGACCTATCAGTTGCTTTATAAAGAGAATTTCATTGACAAAACGGCGTTTGTGGCGTATTTGCGAGGGTTAATTTACGAGAAATTGCCTGCGGACGATGAACCGTTTTTATTCAGCTGTATCGCAAACGCCGTGATGGATTCGCATACCTTTGAAATGATGGCAGATGTCCAGTTTTTGCACGACAACGACCGAGTAGACAGGACAGTTTACGGCGATTATGATGATTTTGTCGATTATATCTTCAATTACGATAGACATCGGCAAGATAAGTCATCTTTTATAGAAAATACGCTAACTGTGCTAGATAGTTGGATTGCCGTTGAGCAACGAAATGCGGAATACACTGGCAAAAATCCGCAAAATACGACAATTAATGCCAAAATAGGTCGCAATGATCCCTGTCCTTGCGGGAGCGGAAAGAAATACAAGAAATGTTGCTATAATACGCAAACCAAGGAACATTCGGACTTACTTAAAAATTATCCGAAAGAGCCGATTTTCTATGAAATGTATGATGCCGAGGCGATAGAAATCGACAAATTGGTGTACAAAGCATTGCATAGTCGTCGCCATTCGATTTTCGACGAAATAAACAATGAAGCCGAACGTATTGGAAAAATCGGTTATTTGCAGACGGCTTTGGATTTGTTTATCAAAAAATGCGAAGCGTTGCAAATAGCTAATTTTGCGGAATACGACAAGCAATTTATGATACATTATCGGGCGAGCGAGTGGGTAAAATCTTTGGTTGAAAGTGAGGATTCTAGCAATATACGCAAGGTGCAGAAATTGGCAAGTGAAATATTTGAAAAATTTTCGTAGAGACAACAGCAAAAATCAAAAAAATCCCATACAAATGGGATTTTTTTGAGGGTGGTTTGATTAGTTCAGATTTGTTTCTTCGCAGAAGATCTTGCATTTTTTCTTTGAAAATGCGATGCCGACTTTGACAAGCCGTTTTGTGGAGTTTTCGACACCGTAGCGTTTGGCGGTTATCTGCTCCAAGGCGGATTGTGCGTCCTTTTCGAGATTGTCGGCATCTTCTGAGGATTTTAACTCGAAGATAAAATTCCCCTCCGCTCGTTCGAGGAAAATGTCGAATCTGCCATCGCCGCTCTCACGGTTGGATAGTGGGTATTTTCGTTGAGTATGCCCGTCCGCACACAACAACCCCAACAAAAATACATGATACAAAACTTCATGGGCTTTTTGTCTGTCCTCGCTCTGCAATGCCGCCAAATCGTGATAAGATAGCCTGTCCGTTATTATCCGCTCCAAGTCCTTTGTGAACAGGGGCAGATTATCGCTATTCTCGAAAATCGAACGCACGTAAGTCGAGACCACTCTAAACACCTTTTTTATGATAAAATCTTTCCACGCTTTCATAAGTTCGATATTTGGGATGGATAGGAGCATTTTTGAGGATTCGGCGGATAGTTTTTTCACGGATAAATAGCCCGCCTGTACGACCAACGAATAAAAATCCTCATCGCCTACGTTATCCAGCAAATCCATGAGCGAAATGCGTTTTTCTAGTCTTATACATAGTTTTTCGCCATTTAATAGTCTTGTAAGGGTTTTTCGCCGATCTTCATTGATTAACTCCGCTATCGTGTCCATTATTCCGCTCATCGCCCAGTAACATTCGTATTCGCTTTTTTTGAGGAAAGTCATCGTGGAGTATGTATTGTAAATAGGTTTTCCGTTGACCATTATACCGTTGTACCATGCTTTTAGTTTGGCTTTGTCGAAATTTATCATGGTTTGCAACTCGTCTATGTCCTCTTCTGTCAAGCCGTAGTCGTCTGTGTAGGTTGTGTCGCTGAAGATGTCGAACACGTCGATGTTATTTAGCCCGCTGAATAGGCTTTCCCGTGAAATCCGCATCACGCCCGTGATTAGTGCTTTCTCCAAATACGGATTACCCTTGAACCCTGCCGAAAACAGCAATGTCTCGTATTGGCGTATCTCCTCATATTTTTCGGTCTTGTGGTTGTCCATTAGCATTTTGTCGTATTCGTCGATTAGCAAGTACGAACGCTTGCCTGTGGCTTGGTGGACGGCTTCTGTGAGATGGAGAAATCCGTCTGTGTCGTTAAATTTATTATTAGAAATGTAATTTAGAACGGATTTCGGTAAATTTTTTCCCTCACAATAACTTTCTATGTATTTGATAATCATAAAATACACAGTTTCCATATATGACTGCGGATTAAGCCCCTTGAAATCAAAATAAAACACAGGCGAGGAATTTACATATTTCCACGCATGGCTCTGTTCGATATAAAGCCCTTTGAATAAATGCCGATTATCCACCTTATCCGTCAAAAAGCAACGTATCGTGTCCATGTTAAGGCTTTTGCCGAGCCGCCGTTGGCGTGTGATCAGCTGAACCGAACTCGCCTCCTCAATAAAATTCTCGACTATCCTAGTCTTATCCACATACAAATTCCCCCGTTCAATCATCCGCTCAAACGATGACGTACTCAAATCTATCTTCTTAGGATTACCAACTACCACGATTTCGCCCCCCTTCCCGCAACATTTCCTCTACACAAATAATTATACCCAATTACCAACATTTGTGCAAATACTTTTACAAATTGCCCAAAAGGCGATTATCTAACCCATCGAGAGAAACATTGCGTAACGATTGCCACTTTACAACCCTTTTCTATACAAAAACTCCGCAAACTCAAAATCAACAAGACTGTCTATATCCGTTGCCTCTATCTCTTCTATTGGCTGTAAATAAGGTCTTTTGCCAACCACATTTTTGCACTCAATCATCGCATCTTTAGAAATAACGCTACACGCAAAGTTAAGTGCCAAAATATCGGGCAAATCCTGGCTGCGGGGTTGTGCCAGCAGGTCGTAATTTATAGGAGCATTGTCTTTGAACATAAATTCCTTGATGTAATGGGCTGTATTAACTGATCGGAGAACCCATAAAAACGAAAACGGCTACAAACGGCTAAATTACGGAATTTTCGGGGGAGGGGGTAAGTTGCTTGATTATATATTCCAAATCTTTAATCGTATCAACCGAAACAGAATTTGCCGAAACTTCCACCATTTTGAACGGTTTTCTATTTTCAATAAACCGCAAATAGTCTATATCTTCAATTTTTTCGTTGTAGCCCGCTTCGGTTTTGTGGTAGAAATCTAGTGCTTGCTTGGAGTAGGCAATTACGCCCAAATGCTTGTAATATTTGAAATCTAGCAACGATTTTGGATAAGGTGCGGGCGAGCGAGTCATGTAGAGTGCGTTCATATCTTTGCCAATAATGACTTTTATGTTGGTAATATCCATTACGCTTGCAGGGTCGCTTATAGCGGTCATTGCATTGGTTGCGTAAAAATCGTCTAGCGTTGTTGGAATTACGGCACGTATAACATTGGGGTCTATAAGCGGTTCGTCGCCATTAACTACAACATAAACATCTGCATCTATTTTGGTAGATACCTCGTGGATTCTTGCGGACATCGTATAGTGGTTGTCGGAGGTCATAATGAAATCCATGGATAATTGTTCGCAAGCGGCTTTTATTTTGTCGCTGTCGGTTGCGACAATTATTTCGGCAAATTCTGTAACTTTCTTGACTTGCTGATAAACCCACCAAATCATGGGTTTTCCGTGAATGTCCGCAAGCGGTTTGCCCTGAAATCTTGACGAGTTGTAGCGGGCTGGGATTACTGCTATTATTTTCATGGGATTTCTCCTTTCTTAATTTGACTTTTCCGTCCCTATCTGCTAAAATAACAATAAGGAGTGAAAAACATGACATATTTTTACGCTGATGTAGTCTCGCCATTAGCCGACCCAGTAATAACGGCAATCTTCGCCAATGTAGAAGTATCGGGCAAGGCGGCGGACAGTTTAATACGCAACACATTAGCCACGGACGGCGAAACCATAGGCAAAATATTAAAGGTAACGCCGCAAGACACCAACAGCGCCCCACTTGTGCGAGGTTGCAGGATAGACGTTGATGCCGAATATACCAAAAAGGTGGAGGCACTAATCGAGGTGCAAGTAAATCCCGATCCAACCATTTTGCAACGCAACTTGTTTGGGGCATCGTACAAATTCGTCAATACATCTCGCAAGGGCGACTCGCACCGAGAACTGGCGGAAAATATGCCCAAAGTAATCTCTATCAACCTATTGGCGTACAAAATCCGCCCAGACAGCGAATTAGTACAGCCCGTTAAAATACTCTATACAAAGCCGCCGCAAGAGGTGGCAATCAGCAATTTCATGGTGTACAATATCCAGTTGCCCGCTGTGTTGGATATGCCGCCCAACTTTGAGGACGGCTTATATTGCTGGTGTTACACGCTGTACACCGCCCATGCACAGGGCAAAACCATCGAGGAGGTGCTTAAAATGCAGCCAGAGTTAAAGACATTCGCTCGTGCAGACGAGGGCTATCAGCAGTTTTGCGAGCGTTTTGACTATTTTTCCGCCAGCCCCACGGAACGGAAGAAGTATTCCGATTGGCAACAATCTATGATGCAGTATGCTGGCGAGATGCAGGGGGCTAGGGACGAAGGACGATTAGAGGGACGTATATTAACTGCTACAAAAATGTTATCCAAAGGAGTTGCTGTGGAGGACATTATACTTTATACCGACCTTTCTTTTGACACTATTTTATCCCTAAAAAATAACCCAAACGGTGCTTAAAATGCAGCCAGAGTTAAAGACATTCGCCAGTGCATACGAGGATTATCAGCAGCTTTACGAGGATTTCGATTATTTTTCCGCCAGCCCCACGGAGAGGAAGAAGTATTCGGATTGGCTACAGTCTATGATGCAGTATAATGGCGAAATGCAAGGGGCTAGGGACGAGGGGAGAGCAAAGGGGCGTATGGAGGGACGTGCAGAGGGATGTATGGAGTGGCGTGCAGAGGGACGTATATTAATAGCTACAAATCTACTCGCCATGGGACTTACTGTTGATAATATTACCCAAGCCACCGACTTACCCCTCGAAACCATACTTTCCCTAAAAGTCGATTTGGAAAATGCTTAGATTTGACCGCCGCCGTCCATGATTGAGTCGAAAACGACCGTTTGATTATCGTGGGCGGTTTGGCGGATAAATCAAGGCGTACACAATCCGCTAAAACTGAAACGCAACGCTAATTCCGTCCCCAATCGGAAAGTATTTTTTATCGGCTTTACCCGCAAACTCAAGTACCGCCTGCTTTACGCCTTTGTAGTATTCATTAAAATAATCGTGAACAAGCAAAATTCCGCCATTTACCATGCGTGGTGCGAAAAATTCCAATCCTGCCAAAATCGGCTGATACAAATCGAAATCCAAGTTGACAAAGCAGAACCGCTCGTTTTCTAACCCTGTTGCCGTCTCTGGGAAAAATCCCTTTTTTATTACGCATTTTTCTGGGTGCGGCAAATTGGCTAGAACGATTTCTTCAGTTGTGTTGCCTAAATGTCCCACGCCAAACGGCGAAAAATTTTGCTTGGCTTCGATGGTAACGTCCCGCTCATCAAATCCCTCAAATGTGTCGAATAAATATAGCGTTTTGTTGGGGAAAATGCGATTTATATGTTTGGCAAACTCGCCTTGAAATACGCCGCCCTCGGCAAGGTTGCCGTCTATGCCCTGTTCTGAGAATATTTTCCCAACGCTCTCCAAAAAGTTTATGCGACTCTTTACGGGCAAGAAGACATGGCTTTTGTCGATTTTATTAGGGGCGATTCCCATACTAATAAGTTGCTTTGGGATTCCTTCTAAACCTGGAAGTGAGCCGATTATTATTGTGTCGTACTCCGCTTGTAGCAACTTTTCAGGGGAATATATT
>WRKH01000278.1 GCA_009778175.1 Turicibacter sp. | reverse complement strand
GTCTGGGGCTGGCCCCAGCGGGGTGTGGGGCAGAGCCCCACGGTCTTAGGAGGAAATGATTTGAGTACACAAAGAAGAGATTTGCGTGGTCCGAGACCAGCTATGATGATGGGGGAAAAGCCCAAAAATTTAAAAGCCTCTTGGGGGAAATTGCTGCACTATTCCAAAAGATATGTAATGCCCTTTGCCGTTGCCTTTGTCATGGCAATAATCGGCACTGTTTTTCTCATCTTGGGACCCGATAGATTAGGTGCTATGACCAACGAAATCTTGGTGGGATTGCCCGCTATGGTAAACGGTACGCCCGTTATTGGAACTATTGACTTGTATGCCGTTCGGAATATCGGCCTTTTGTTGGTGGGCTTTTATGTTGCAGCTCTAATTTTGAACTTTTTTCAAGGCTTTATTATTGCAACTGTAACCCAACGCCTCGCTGAACGTATGCGTGGCGATATTTCCAAGAAAATAAACAAAATCCCCCTAAAATATTTCGACAAAACCAGTCATGGCGATATTTTAAGCCGTGTAACAAACGACGTGGACACAATAGGGCAGGCACTAAACCAGAGCATCGGCGGACTGGGCGGGACTATTACCTCGTTTTTGGGCTCGGCAATAATGATGTTTCTTAATAGCTGGATTTTGGCTCTGGTCGCTATTTTTGCGAGTGCATTGGGCTTTGTGGGAATGGGATTTTTTATGAGCCGTTCACAGAAATATTTTGTACAACAGCAAAAGGATATTGGCGAAGTGAACGGGCATATCGAAGAGATTTATTCGGCACATAATGTCGTCAAAGTCTATAACGGTGGCAAAGAGGCGAAACGTGTCTTTGAAGAAATAAACGGCAATCTATTCGTAAGCGGCTGGAAGAGCCAGTTTATATCGGGACTCATGATGCCGTTTATGATGTTTATCGGAAATTTCGGCTATGTGGCAGTTTGCGTGGCGGGAGCGGCGTTGGTTTTGAATGGCAACATAGAATTTGGCGTAATTGTGGCATTTATGATTTATATTCGTATGTTTACGCAACCATTACAACAAATAGCTCAAGCAGCACAGAATTTACAACGTGTGGCGGCGGCAAGCGAGCGGGTTTTTGAATTATTGGGAGAGGACGAACTGGCGGACGAAAGCCAAAAAACGCATATATTCCAAAATATCAAGGGCAACATGGCTTTCAAAAACGTAAATTTTGGATATTCCTCTGAAAAGACGATCATCAATGATTTTTCGGCTAATATCAAGGCGGGGCAGAAGGTAGCAATAGTCGGACCTACTGGTGCTGGCAAGACCACAATAGTAAATTTAATCATGCGTTTTTATGAGTTAAATGGCGGAGAAATCACCATTGACGGCATACCGACCACACAAGCTCGAAGGGAAAACATACACGAACAATTTTGCATGGTTTTGCAGGATACCTGGCTTTTTGAGGGCAGCATAAAGGAAAATATCATATATTGCAAGGAAAACATAACGGATGAGCAGGTAATTTCAGCTTGCAAATCTGTGGGTTTGCACCATTTTATTAACACTTTGCCACAGAAATACGACACAATATTGAACGATAAGGTCAACATTTCACAGGGGCAGCGGCAGCTTGTTACAATAGTACGAGCTATGATACAAAATGCCCCCATGTTAATTTTGGACGAGGCGACAAGCTCCGTGGATACCCGCACCGAACATTTGATACAGGAGGCAATGGATAAACTAATGGTTGGGCGAACCTCTTTTGTTATAGCGCATAGGCTCTCCACTATAAAGAACGCCGATTTAATTTTAGTTATGCAGGCGGGGGATATTGTTGAAAGCGGAACACATTTCGAGTTATTGGAAAAGAATGGATTTTATGCAGAGCTTTACAATAGCCAATTTGAGGTTAGCGGATAGGGCATATTTGCAAGTTTACAGTTGCAAGTGTGATTTAAGGGTAGATAGGTTTGGCAACAATGCTAAAGGCGGGGGATTTGGTAATCCTCCGCCTTTTTGCGTGTTAAGAAAATAGCATACATGGAGATGTTTGGCAACATTTGTTCAAAAAATTTGCTACTCACTCCGCTCGGCAATAATGGCAAGCACGGTATGCAAAGCATCCATGCCTCGATTTAAGTAATGTGGTTCTAGTGGAAATTCCTCTATATTACGACCCGTATCATCTGTTACATAAAACAAATCCATACCGACAGTATGTCCAGTTCTAGGCAACGAAAAATGGACTCGCCCCCAGCTGTTTCTGTTGCTAGTCTGTTGTCCAACTAGAGTAAATCCTGCCTCTTTTGCTATTCGTCCAGATATTTCAGCTGCAGACCCATTACGTTGACCGATTAAAAGCCATATATTATCAGCTAGTAGTGGTAATCTCAAGCTACCTGACATAGGTTGTATAAAGGTTTCGAGCAAGAAACCATAGGTAAGATTCTCTAAATCATCTGCGTTCACATCTATGAGATTATGTTGTTCTACAAACAAATCTGCTGGTACAAGAGAAGTAGCTACATCACGAATAAAAAGTAAATCTAGATTGTTCGGTCTAGCAAAGTACAAATTGCTATGTGTCCGTTGTGCTATCTCTCCATCGGTAATAAATGCAAATTCATAAAAAGATAGAGGTTCGGATATATTTGGACTTATAAAAGTATTTATAAAATTGGTTAGCCAACCTCCGTCGATATGCCTCAAATCTATAATGACGTGTTCATATCCTTGAATTTTTCTGATGAAATCTTGTATTTCTTGCATTGCACGTGTTGGAATTCTTTCAATATTAAAAAATTCGGGTGGTGTCATTATTAAAGCGATTCTTCCCTCTTCAATGATTCTTGAAGATGCTTGGAGTGGTGGATTAAACGCACGAGACAAGGGCAACGTACTGATACTTGCATAGTCTGATATATGAGATAATGGGCTTGAAAGTGTATGCGTACGCCAATGTGGATTCCAATGCCAAGGAGGATCTAAATCCAAATGAGCTATGTTACCAAACATTCTAAATCCAGTTCTAACTCGTGATTGAAAATTCAAATGATTTAAGCTATCTGCATAGGGAAGCCCGTGATTTCTAAATGTCTCAAGAGGATTAAAAACCCCCGAAAGTCTCTCAATTACTCCAAAAAACGGGAAATTGTCCCCTAAAGTCTGCACAAGAAACTCAAAATCATACCAAAAATCTTCGTAAGTGAGTTGATTTGCTTGGGCAATCGGAATGGGAGTATCGACATTATCCTCTATGCCTTCAGTTTCGATATAATTTTGTTCGACTTCAAATTCTATCTCCCAATCCTCAGGCTCTACATCATCATTACAAGCCGCCAAAATAGCTAGAACAAGTAAAGACATTAGCAGTAATCGTATTTTTCTCATAATTCCAATCCCTTTTCTACAAAAAGTATTTTATTTGAATAATCGCCAAGAGACTTTTTAAGCCCCTTGGCGAAAACTCACATACTATATCGTTAAGTTTTACGTTACAATCAACCGTTCCCGCAAATCGGGCTAAGATTGATGCCATCGCCTCCTCCGCAAACGCAAGGTCTTGGCACTGGTCTACTACTGCCTCCGCCACCGTGATAAAGGCGATCAACATCGTTCGTTCCGAAGTACCCTCCGCTTGCATTTCCTACCTCACTTGCAAAGGCGGTAAAACCGCCCACGCCCAGCGTCAGTATCAACGCCAACCCTGTTGCCATTAATTTCTTCTTTATCTTTTTCTCATTTGGAAAAAACACATAGGATTTAGACCAAAATCGCTAAATCACTCCAACAAACACATTTTAACATATACGAAAACACTTGTCAACACTTTTTTGAAAAAATTTTTTCACTACTCACTCCGCTCGGCAATAATCGCAAGCACCGTCTCCAACGCATCCATGCCATCACGATTAAAATAATGCGGCTCTAACGGAAATTCCTCTATATTGCGACCCGTGCTGTCTGTTACATAAAAAGTATCCATAGCTACAACATTTCCTGTTCTAGGTAATGTAAAATGTACTCTACCCTCACTATTTCTATTACCAGTCTGCTCTCCAACTAGAGTAAAACCTGCCTCTCTTGCTATTCGTCCAGATATTTCAGCCGCAGAAAAATTACGAGGACCGATTAAAAGCCAAATATTATCAGCTAATAATGGTAATCTCAAACTACCTGGCGTGGGATGTACAAAAGTTTCAAGTAAGAAACCATAGACGAGATTCCCAAAATCATCTGCGTTCATGTTCACGAGATTATGTTGTTCTACAAATAAATCCGCTGATACAAGAGGAGTGGCTACATTGCGAAGAAAAAATAAATCTATATTCCTCGGTCTAATAAAGTGCCAATCGCTGTGTATCCGTTGTGCCCTCTCTCCATCAGTAATAAATGCAAATTCATAAAAAGATAGGGGTTCGGATATATTTGGACTTATAAAAGCGTATATAAAATTTGTAAGCCAACCTCCTCCGATATGTCTCAAATCTATGATAATGTGTTCATACCCTTGAACTTCTCTGATGAAATCCTGCATTTCTCGCATTATGCGTGGTGGGGCGGTGCTATTGTTAAAAAATTCGGGTGGTGTCATTATTAGAGCGATTCTGCCTTCCTCGATAACTCTCGAATACGTTTGAAGTGGTCGATTAAAATTTTGGGTTAAAGGCTGGATTCTGGTGGAGTCTGATATGCAAAACAGCGGATTTGCGTTTACTCTCCAATCCCACGAAGGGTTAAAATCTAAATGGGCTGTACCAAAAAAATTAGCATTAAATCCCCTTCTAATCGTTGATAGAAATTCTGGATAATCTACGGTACTTAAATCGGAGAGAGCAAAAGTTCTAAAGGTATCAAGAGGATTAGAATCGCCAGAGTGTCTTCCGATTACCCCAAAGAACGGAAAATTTTCCTCTAAATTCCGCACAAGAAATTCAATGTCGTATAAAAAATCTTCTGTTGTGAATTGCTCTGCATCATCAAGGTTATTTACTGTGTTGATTGTAACATACACATAATCATCGCACATTGGGCAAAATTCAACAACTTGAGTAATCGGAGTTGCATTATCGGCGTTATCCTCCGCAGTTTGTTCAAACCCTATCTCCAACCCCGCAAATTCGACATCGTCATTTGCTATGGTTTGCCCAACATATTCTTGTTCAATTTCTATTTCCAATTCCACAGACTCAACATCTCCACTACAAGCAACCAAAGTAGCAAAAACAAGTAAAGACACGAGTGATAGTAATATTTTTTTCATAATTCCATCTCCTTATTCTATAAAAACTCCTCTTTTAACAATCGCCAGGAGACCTTAAAAGCCTCCTGGCGAAGATGTACTATATCGTTAAGTTGTAGCTTTTGTTGCGGTTGTGTCCTAACAAGAACAGGAAGCACAACATCTTTCAGGTGGGGGTACTCTAACAGGACCATCACCACTACACAGGTTAGGAACGCCATTACCTAGAATCCTCGCTCCAACCCCTCCAGCGTTACCTTCGTTTCCGCTCGCAGAAACGGTAACTCCTCCAACTCCTAGCGTCAGTATCAACGCCAGCCCTGTTGCCATTAATTTCTTTTTCATCTTTTTTCATCTTTTGGAAATATACATACGGATTTAGACCGAAATCGCTAAATCACTCCAACAAACACAGTCTAACATATACGAAAACACTTGTCAACACTTTTTTGAAAAAATTTTTCAATTTTTTACCACACCGCTCCAATTTTTCCATATTCGGCAAAAATGCATACAGAACGTGTACCCGCAACACCAAATCATTCCCACTCAATAGTCGCAGGCGGCTTCGAGCTAATATCATACACTATGCGGCTAACTTCAGACAATTCATTTGTTATACGTTGTGAAATTACTTTTAACACATCATGCGGAAGAGGAAAATATTCGCAGGTCATAAAATCCGTCGTCTTAACAGCTCGGATCGCTATCACAGAATCATAAGTACGCTCATCGCCCTTTACCCCCACCGAAAGAGTATCTGTCATAACCGCAAAATATTGATCGGGTCGCTCAGTTAAACTTTTTTCTATCTCCTCTCGCAAAATAGCATCCGCCCTCTGCAAGATTTCAACCTTAGCCTCCGTTACTTCGCCGATTATACGAATGGCTAATCCAGGCCCTGGGAATGGCTGCCGATTTACCAAAAAATCAGGCAAATCCAACTGTAACCCCAACTGCCGAACTTCGTCCTTAAATAAACCGCTCAATGGCTCTACAAGACCTGTAAATTGCAGATTTTTAGGCAAGCCGCCAACATTATGATGACTCTTGATGGTTGCTCCCACGCCCACTCCCGACTCCACTATGTCGGGATAAATCGTCCCCTGTGCCAAAAATTTTATATGCCCAAGTTTCGCCGCCTCTTCTTCAAATATGCGGGCAAATTCCGTGCCTATAATTTTACGTTTCTGCTCGGGTTCGGTTATCCTTTTTAACTTGGCGAAAAATCGATTTTTGGCATTTATGCGTATGAATTTTAGACGATTTTGAAAAACTCCCTCTATCTCATCGCCCTCGTCCTGCCGCATAAGACCGTGATCTACGAAAATACAAGTCAGTCTCTCTGGTATCGCACGGGACAGCAAGGCGGCACACACGCTAGAATCCACGCCCCCCGAGAGTGCCAACAACACTTCTTCTTCGCCCACTAATTTTTGCGTTTCCGCAATCTTCTGTGCCAAATAGTCCTCTAATTTGTAATCGCCCACAGCTCCGCAAATTTTCAAAAAATCCTTAAAAATATCCACACCGTTCTCTGTATGCACGGATTCTGGGTGATATTGCACGGCATACAGCCTTTTTGCAATATTGGCACAAGCTGCGATACAAGTGGCTGTTCTAGCGGTTTCTTCAAAATCCATGGGCAATTTCATAACGGCATCAGAATGACTCATAAGGGCGTAAAAATCCCCTTGTTTATCACTCACTTTGATTTTTCCATACTCGCCAACAGACGAATCCACCACGCCCCCCAACAGATGACACATCAACTGCATACCATAACATATCCCTAAAATCGGTATACCCAAATCAAAGAGCTCGGGGCTGCATTTGGGGGCATCGGCAGCGTATACGCTTTTGGGCCCGCCCGTCAAGACAATCCCGATAGGTCTTGTTTCGAGAATATCCGAAATAGGCATATCTCCCCGTTTTATCTCCGTATACACCCCCAAACTCCGTATGGTGCGAGCAATCAGCTCCTTATATTGACCACCAAAATCCAACACTAACACAATTTGCGACATAATAATTATCTCCTTTACTGCTTAGAATACCTGTAAGTATACAGTAAAATCAACGCTACCACAAGGGGGCTTGAAAATTATTTGCACCGCAAGGAGGGATAAGGTTTACTTTTTTGACTCCCTGTGTTAGAATAGTGGTGGGCAAAAGATGTAAAAAATTATTTTAGCAAAGGAAGTTCACAAATGCATGATGGAACAGGATATAAACACCCAGAGTTTACAAATATTTTGACGGAGATAGACAGAGCCTTAGCCGATTACGGCAGGGTCATATTGGCAATAGACGGAGATGCTGCGGCAGGCAAAACCACGCTAACGGGCAATTTGGAGCAGATATATGGCTGCAGCGTGGTACACTTAGATCATTTTTTTCTACCCAGGCATTTGCGAACGGAGAATCGACTGGACGAGCCAGGCGGCAATATAGATTATGACCGCTTTACCGATGAAATTATAGAGCCGTTGCTTGAGATGCGAGATTTTTCCTATCGCCCATTCAACTGTCAGACATGGGATTTTGGCGAGGAAATTCCGATAAATTTGGGCAAACTAACCGTATTGGAGGGGTCGTACGCCCTGCACCCGAAATTTGTGCATATTTACAATCTCAAATTTTTCCTAAAGATAGAATCAAACGAGCAGATGAGGCGAATAAAAATACGCAACCCCGACAAGATTGACCTGTTTCAAAATGTATGGATTCCGCTAGAAAAAAAATACCAAGTAGCTTTTGAGATTGATAACCCAGCCAATTCTATCGTATACACCTACCGAGAGGAATGAGCAGTTTATTTGACATGAAACCAAATTTGAGTCATGCAGATTTTGACGAGGACAGAGCCTTATACTACATGAAAGAGGCATATGCAGAGGCTCTCATAGCTTTAGAATTGGACGAAGTGCCTATAGGCTGTGTGATTGTTTTCGATGACAGGATAATAGGGCGTGGGCATAATCTTAAAGTATTAAAAAAGAATCCGCTATTCCATGCGGAGATAATCGCCATTAATCAAGCGGCTGAACATATGAGGGACTGGCGTTTGGAAGGATGTAATCTCTATGTTACTGTAGAGCCTTGCTCCATGTGTGCAGGAGCGATAGTTCAAGCTAGAATGTCAACGGTTATATATGGAGCAAAAAGCCCAAAAGCGGGCTGTGCGGGTTCTATATTAAATATACTGGAAGAGCCGCGTTTTAACCATATAGTAAAGGTTGTGTCGGGAGTATACGAGGAAGAATGTGCCGCCCTCGTAACAGCATTTTTCAAAACTCTCAGGGACGGTAAAAGATTAGAACAAGGAATTTCATAATGACACTCTATTTTGTAATGGCGAACCACAATGACGCTAAGCCAATAATCGACTATTTTGACATGAAAAAAGATGTTGCCCCCTGTCCTTTTGAGGTGTTTAGGGCTGATGATATAGTTCTGTGTCTTAGCGGCGAGGGACGTAGTAATACAGCCGCCGCCACAGCATATATTTTAACACGTTGGGGCAAAGATGGCTTGTTTGTGCATTTAGAACCCTGGCCTGGTAAATGTAATGTGGTAATCTACCCAAATATCATCATAGACCTAAAGGAAATAGTCTACCAAGAGATGCTCTACAAACTCCCCTCCTTCATAGAAGAGGTCTTTGTCGAGGATATAGAGGGGCTTTACGCTTTCACCACCGCCGCTCATTTTTTGCCACTCAAACAAATAATAATATTAAAAACCCCCGACAAGGTGGATAAACGCACATTGGGGTGGCTGGAAAATATCAAGGCGGGATTACAGTACACAAATTTTAGTTTAAAAATTTGACTCGTTTGAAATTTTGATATATACTATGTTTAAGCTGAAATTGTGATAGATGTAAATGTGTCGTGGGTGTGTCCCCAGCGGGATATGGGGGGGCAACTGGTGTCCAGCGGACACCACCATATAGGCGTTGCGAGCAGCACCAGAGCCTCACGGTTGCTAGAAAAAATAGTGTCGCAAAAAATTTAAAAAGTGCGGGTCTGGGGGCGCGCCCCCAGCGGGGTTGTTACTCCGTAAACGTCTAAGCGGTGTCCACTGGACACCAGACGCGGGGCAGAGCCCCACGGTTTTATGGCATTACTGAAAAGAAAGGGGGAGTAAAGTGGAAAAAACAATGAAAGCCTTGGTCAAAAAAAAGCCCGAAAAAGGGATTTGGATGGATATGGTTGCAGTGCCGGAAGTCGGGATTAACGATGTGCTTATCAAAATTAAACGCACGGCAATCTGCGGTACAGATATTCATATCTATAATTGGGATGAATGGGCGCAAAAAACGATACCTGTCCCCATGGTAGTGGGGCATGAGTACGTTGGCGTTGTCGCCGCTATGGGTAGCAATGTTACCAACTTGAACATCGGCGATTTGGTTTCGGGCGAGGGTCATTTGGTTTGCGGAACGTGCCGCAACTGCCTTGCGGGGCGTAGGCACTACTGCCCAAACACCATAGGCGTAGGGGTAAATCGCACGGGTTCGTTTGCGGAGTATTTGTGTATTCCAAGGGAAAACGTGTACCTTTGTGATACAACGCAGGACGAACGCCTGTTTGCCTTTTTTGATCCGTTTGGAAATGCGGTACATACGGCTCTATCGTTCCCTATGGTGGGCGAAGATGTGTTGGTAACTGGCGCAGGCCCGATTGGCATAATGGCGGCGGCGGTGGCTAAGTTTGTAGGTGCAAGGAATGTGGTTATAACCGATATAAATCCGTATCGGTTGGAGCTTGCAAAAAAGATGGGTATCGCAAACGCCATAAATTCCAAAGAAACGAGCTTGGAAGATGTACGCAAGTCATTGGGCATGAAAGAGGGCTTCGATGTCGGCATGGAGATGTCGGGCAATAGGATTGCATTTAACGATATGATAGCAAACATGACCAACGGAGGTAGCATTGCCCTGCTAGGCATACAAGCTCCAAAAACCGATGTGGATTGGGACAAAATCGTCTTTAATTCACTTACGATAAAGGGCATTTATGGCCGTGAAATGTTTGAAACATGGTACAAAATGGCATCCCTTATCAAGTCAGGGCTGGATATTATGCCGATAGTTACACATGAATTCGATGTAGCTGATTATCAAGAGGGATTTGAAACAATGGCGAGTGGAAACTCGGGGAAAGTTATACTTAATTGGGATATATAAAAAATTTACCTAACTTGACTGTATTTTTTAGCCTTATCGATAGTTTCGTAATTTTGTATCATCGCTGTTTATGTATTTACTTTTTGCAGTACCAGTAATAAAAAATATAGGGTTTTTCTATATTTTTGTAGTGGGGGAGGGTAGTTTATGTCAGAAATCAAAGTAAAAGACAATGAAAGTTTAGACAGTGCACTAAAGCGTTTCAAGCGCAGCTGTGCAAAATCGGGCATCATGGGAGAAGTTCGTAAACGTGAGCATTACGACAAACCAAGCGTAAAACGTAAAAAGAAATCAGAAGCCGCAAGAAAGCGTAAATATAACTAAAACACGTACCTCCCCTTTTTAGGGGAGGTTTTTACAACTCAAATCCCGCACCGCAGACTCCAGCAAGTCCTCCAACTCCTCATATTTGAGGGCTTTGTTTATTTTTATACGTAGCTTTGTGGCTTCATGCAAGCCTTTTATGTAAAATGACAAATGTTTACGCATCTCCAAAACTCCCGTGTGTTCGCCCTTGTGCTCGATACACATTTTCAAATGCCGCAGAGCCAGCTGAATCCTGTCATTCCAGCTAGGAGGGGCGGCATCTGTTGCAATTTCGTTAAAAAGCCAAGGATTGCCGCAAGCTGCCCTGCCAATCATAATAGCATCGCAATTAGTCTGTTTAATGACGGCTTCGGCGGCGGTTTTTGAGTCTATGTCTCCGTTTGCGATTACGGGAATCTTTAAGGCTGCTTTAACTGCCGCTATAACGCTCCAATCTGCCTTGCCGCTATAAAATTGATTGCGGGTGCGTCCATGTACGGTTACAGCTGCTGCCCCCGCCTCTTCCGCTATTTTAGCTATTTCAACGGCGTTTATGCTTTGTGCATCCCAGCCTGTCCGCATTTTGACCGTTACGGGAACTTTTACGGCTTGCACCACTGACTCCACTATTTTGCCCACCAACGCTGGAGACCGCATAAGTGCGCTGCCTTCCATATTTTTAACAATCTTTGGGGCTGGACAGCCCATATTTATGTCTATTATGTCGGCTTCCAAAATACTAGCCGCTTTTGCCATTATATCGGGGTCTTTGCCGAATATCTGTATTACGTGAGGTGCGTTTTTTGCCGTTTTATCAAGCAAAAATTTTACCTTGCCATATAAGATGCTTTTTGTGCTTACCATCTCACTGTATGCGAGTCCGCAACCCAGTTCTTGGCAAATTTGCCTAAAAGATCGATCTGTGATTCCTGCCATCGGCGCTAAAAAAATTTTGCCAGGGATTTTCACTTGACCTATCTCCAATAATTCTGTATTATATAAATTCACTACTCTATTCCTTTCAAAAAAATAAATTGTCCAACAGGGATCTAAACAGGAGGTTTTTAAAATGTCAGTAACATATTTGACGGAAGACAACTTTAACGAGACGGTATCGAGCAGGGATGTACCGATACTTGTGGATTTTTACGCAGATTGGTGCGGACCTTGCAAAATGGTGTCGCTCATTGCAGAGGAGATAGCAGAAGAAACCAACGGCAAAATACTGGTTTGCAAAGTAGACGTTGCAAAGTATCCAAAACTTGCCAACTCTCTCCATGTAGGCACTGTGCCCACGGTTATATCGTTTAAGAACGGCAGCCCACACAAACGTATTTCACGTGGGTTCTCCAAGGAGGCAATCTTTGAGCTCGCTGTTTAGCAAATTTTAACAAATAGCGACATCAAGACCGATATTTAGCAAATTTAAACAAAATAGTGGCACCAAGCCGATATTTAGCAAATTTAAACAAATAGTGGCACCAAGCCAATAATAAAACCTAATACGCCGCCAAGCATCATAACCATGTTGAGTTCACGTTTTATTACCGATAATATCAAGGTTTCAGCCTCTAGGGGGTCAAATTCGTTGATTCGTCTCTCTATTATCGACGTTATATCCAGGTACTTGGCGACGTGTTCTGCCACTTTTTCAAAACCTAGCAAGATTTTTTGCTTGGTTTCGGGGAGTATCGCTGCGTTTTCCGCATCGATGCCCTCTATGAATTTGTCGATATTTTCGTCTATCTTGTCGGCTATCATGCTCAAATTCGATTCTTCCGATAGAAACTCAAATATACCGTCCTTTATGCTAACGTATATCTTTTCGGAATCGAGGAATATACCTGCAAATTTGCCTACGTGCTCATTTATAAGCCGTTTAACAAGATCTGGGCCGTCTTTGTCTAGCTTTTCGACATTAAAATATCTGATAAATTCAGCCCCTCGAGGCAGATGTTTGCGTACCAAAATCTTTACCTCTTCAGCACTCTTCTCCAACAGAGGGGACGCAAACAGCTCCTTGGCTAAAACATCGGACGTAATCACATGATTCCCCATGGCTTCGCCCAATTTTTTAGCCAAGCGGCTCTGTTCTTTGGGGATAAGCCCTGGTGTGAAGGGTAGCTTGAATTTACCTATATAGACAGGTCGTAATGGTCTAAACAGCATTTTAATTGCCAAGTAATTGGTGCTGTAGCCAATTATTGCACCTATGATAGGTGTTATAATCATTGATAAAGTCATAAAATCATCCATTCGTTAGACTGTAAGGGGGTATTAAAATTATAGACGTGCGGCAATTATCCTTTTCCTATGGAAATGAACCTGTGCTTGAAAATGTAAGTTTTAGCGTTAGCGAGGGCGAATTTGTCTGTATCGTTGGTTCTAATGGTGCTGGCAAAAGCACTTTGCTCAAAATTCTCATGAATCTGCTAAAGCCAACGGCGGGCGAAGTGCATATATCCACTTCAAATATTGCCTATATGTCGCAAAAAACATCGTTTAACCCTGATTTTCCTGCGAACACAGCGGAGATTGTAGGTCTAGGAATCCCATCGGGCAAGCGTATTTCGCTAAAGGAACGGCATACACGTGTACAGTCAGCCCTTTTGCAGATGGATATGCAAAATTTTAGCAAAAAGCCCATAGGCAAATTATCGGGCGGACAACAACAGCGTATTTTGCTCGCAAAAGCTCTAGTGCAGGAACCAGACCTCATAATATTAGATGAACCAACCTCCTCTATAGATTATACCACAACTAATCAAATATATCACATGCTAGAGCGATTTAACAAGGAACAAAAGATAACCGTGGTAACAGTAACACACGACACAAATCTCATTTCCTCACACAGAGTTGCTTGCAGTTTGTAAAGAACAAAACCGTGGGGGCTCTGCCCCCAC
>WRKH01000277.1 GCA_009778175.1 Turicibacter sp. | reverse complement strand
CAGAGCCCCCACGACCTTAAGCGCCCCATTTGCGGCGTACGTATCTTTCAAGATAGGTTAGAGCCCGGTCTAGAGCGTAGCCCATTGAGCCTATTAGAACTATTCCAGCCATTATTAAATCAGAACGTAGGTTTTGGCGAGCATCGTTGATTAGGAAACCTAAGCCCGATTGAGTGCCCATCAATTCGCCCGCCACTAGGAATATCCAAGAGGCGGTTAGAGCGGAATGTAAACCGTGAACTAGATGAGGAAAAGAAGCAGGAATAATTATCTTGATGAGCGTCTGAAAACGATTAAGCCCAAAATTGGCAGCCACAAAAAGATAAGAGCCGCTAACATTGTTTACAGCCGATACCGTGGCAATTAACATGGGGAAAAAGCCAGCCATTGCAATTGTAAAAATAGCGGGCGCATCTCCTATCCCAAACCATAACATGATGAAAGGTAGCCAAGCAATGGGCGAAATTGGCTTTATCAAAAGCACAATAGGCTCAACCAATCGCCACAACGACCCAACCCAACCAAATATAACACCCAACACGGCAGCCAACGAGCAAGCAATCAGGTAGCCCACTAAAAATCGCCAAAAGCTAACCCAAACATGACCAAATAGCCAACCGTCGGTGAAAAGTTCAGCAAGTGCTAATGCTACCCTGTATGGCGACGGCATCAAAAATTCAGGTTGTCTGCCGATTACAATAAACGCCTGCCAGAGCAAAATCAAAATAGCTATGCTTGCCGCAAAATTCAATACCTTCTTAAAACGCCCCATAAATATCACAAATAAGCCTTTCACGTATGTTTCCTAAAGTATCATCTATATTATATCCTAAATTTCCAAATTTGACTAGGAAAAAAATAAATAATTTGTCAACGGGTTTTTTTTTTGCTATAATATGTGTTGATATAAAAAATTAGGAGGTTTGGTTATGGAAAAGAAAAAAATTGGAATACTGACAGGCGGAGGCGATGCACCTGGCTTAAATGCCGTGATATACTCAATCGTGCGGGCGTGTAGCCAAGATTACGACATAATAGGCTATCGCTTTGGTTATCGTGGGCTTTATAATAACGACTTTATGCCCCTCGACTTTACAACGACATCGGGGATTTTGCATAGGGGCGGCACGATTTTGTATAGCTCGAACAAAGACAACCTTTTTAACTACACGTTGGAAGAAAACGGGCAGAAGGTCAAAAAAGACGTGTCTGACGTAGCTATTGCCAACATGAAAAAGGAAAACGTGGACGTTTTGGTTGTTCTGGGCGGGGACGGCACTCTGACCAGTGCACGCGACTTTGCTCGCAAGGGCGTAAATGTTATCGGCGTACCAAAGACTATAGATAACGACTTGGCTTGCACCGATTCTACTTTCGGGTTTGACACTGCCGTTAATATCGTGGTGGAAAATTTGGGCAGATTGCACACCACTGCAGAGAGCCATCATAGGGTAATGGTCGTAGAGGTAATGGGACGCTCGGCGGGCTGGATTGCCTTACACGCAGGAATAGCGGGCAGTGCTGATATTATCTTGATTCCCGAAATTCCCTACTCTTTGGACAAGGTCATCGAGAAGATTAAGGATCGAGAGGCGGAGCAAAAACATTTTACAATTATTGTCGTAACCGAGGGTGCAGCCGAAAAGGGCGGGCAAGCCGTGGTAGGACGTATTGTAGAAGACAGCCCCGATGCTGTGCGTTTTGGCGGGATCGCCGCAAAATTGGCACATGACATAGAGCAATGTGTCCCCAACGAAGTTAGGCATTGCACATTGGGGCATATCCAACGAGGCGGCAACACGTCTGCATTCGATCGTCTGCTGTCTGTGAGATACGGCGTAAAAGCCGCTGAAATGATTGCCAAAAAACAATTTGGTAACATGGCTTGCTTGCGAAACGGCGAAATGGACTTTGAAAGCCTTGAGGTTGTGCTTGGCTCTTCCGCTACTGGCAGCACCGCTATGGGACTCAGCAAGCGAGTAGACCCCAACCACGAACTGGTTAGGGTTGCCAAAAGTGTAGGTATCTCACTAGGCGATTAGAGATGTTACAAAGATTCACACATTTGCACGTATATTCGGAATATAGCCTATTAAGCAGCACGGCGAGGATTAACGACCTTGTGAAACGGGCGAAGGAACTAGGTATGTCGAGCCTTGCCCTGACCGATTACAACGTAATGTACGGCATTATCGATTTTTACAAAGCAGCCCAGAATATGGGAGTAAAGCCTATTTTGGGCTGTGAAATCGATTTGGGCGAGGATAGTCGTCTTGTTTTGCTTGCTGAAAATATCGAGGGATACCATAACCTCATCAAATTGGTTAGCCTGTCGAAATCGGACGACAAATTTCAGCTGTTACGCCAGTATTCCGCAGGTTTGATTGCCATTGCAGCCAATCCGACACTAGAAAATTTGAGGGAAATTTTCCCCGTTGGGAATCTTTTTGGAGCATTACAAAATAATGCGACTCTGGCACAGTATGAAAAATTAGAGCGACTAGGCTACCCAATCGTCGCCACAAACCCTGTCCGCTACATATATCCGCAAGATGCCCATTCTCATGCCGTGCTTATGTGCATAAAAGAGGGAAAAACCGTGGCAGAACGGCAAGGGCTGCCCGCTGATTTTTACATGAAATCCCCCGAAGAGATGGCGGAATTATTCTTGCCTTTCCCGCAAAAAATACTCGAAAATACGCAAAAAATAGCCGACCGTTGCAATGTAGAGCTGGAATTTGGCAAGTATAAATTACCCAAATATCCGCTAACGGACGATTTGGGCAAAAATGCCTTTTCGTATCTGCAAAAATTATGCGAGGATGGTTTACAGGTTCGTTATGGGAACGATGTGCATCAGGCTCGTTTAAGCTACGAATTGCAAACGATCGAGACGATGGGCTTTGTGGATTATTTTTTGATTGTCTGGGACTTTGTGAAATTTGCAAAAGATAACGGGATTGTCGTGGGGCCTGGTCGTGGCTCGGCGGCTGGGAGTTTGGTTGCGTATGTATTAGAGATTACAGACGTTGACCCCATGAAATTTGGGCTGATGTTCGAGCGTTTCCTCAATCCCGACCGCATCTCCATGCCAGATATTGACATAGATTTTTGCTACGAAAGGCGGCAGGAGGTCATCAACTATGTAATAAAGAGATACGGGGCTACTCACGTGGCACAAATCGTAACCTTTGGGACGTTAGCGGCAAAGGCGGCGATTCGAGACGTTGGGCGGGCATTGGCTATGCCTTATCCCGATGTCGATCGCATAGCCAAGCTGATTCCCACTGAATTAGGGATTACACTTGCACGGAGTCTGGAGCAGAATCCAACCCTTAAAAACGCATATTTGCGGGAAAAAACAAGCAAAAGACTTATCGATATGGCAATGGCTCTGGAAGGCTTGCCACGACACGTATCAACACACGCTGCCGGAATCGTTATTTGCGACTGCCCTGTAATAGAATACGCCCCGACTTTTCAGCATATGGGCAATATTCATATGACACAATTTCCCATGAATACATTGGAAGAATTGGGTTTGCTTAAAATCGATTTGCTGGGTTTGCGAAATTTGACGATTATCCACAATGCCGTTTCGCTGGCGAAAAAGGCGGGGGCTAATATTGATTTGAACAGGATAGACTATAACGATGCGGGCGTTCACAATATGATTTCGCAGGGCAAAACGGACGGGCTTTTTCAACTGGAAAGTGCAGGAATGAGGGCATTTTTACGGGAACTACAGCCTCGTTCTTTGGAAGATATAATCGCCGCCGTGGCTTTGCATCGCCCAGGACCTATGGATTTCATTCCAAAATATATACAGGGTAAACGAGACGGGAATCGCATAACATACACACACCCCTCTCTGCAACCGATTTTGGCAGAAACCTACGGCTGCATCGTCTATCAAGAGCAGGTAATGCAAATTGTGCGGGACTTGGCGGGCTTTACCTTGGCACAGAGCGATTTGATGAGACGTGCAATGTCAAAGAAAAAAGCCGATATAATGGAGCAGGAACGAGTACATTTTATCGAGGGCTGCGTAAAAAACAACATCGAACTAGGGGTTGCGAACAAGATTTTTGACGAGATAAGCGATTTTGCAAAATATGCGTTCAACAAATCTCACGCAGCGGCGTACGCTATCGTAGGCTACCAAACAGCATGGCTAAAATATCATTATCCGCTGGAATTTATGTCAGCATTAATGACAGCTGCGGAGGCTAAAGCTACCTCATACATGAAAATTTGCAAAGATATGGGGATAACGATAATCCCACCCGACATAAACACTAGCTTTATCCACTTTGTGCCAGCCCCTCCGAACGGTATTCGTTTTGGACTGCTGGCGATAAGGAATGTGGGACGCGGCTCGATAGAAAATTTGATTTCCGAACGTGAAAAGAACGGCACATACACCAGTCTTTCAAATTTTATCGAACGTATAGCCAAAACAGGGGAAAAACTAAGTCCCCGCTTTGTAGAGGGGCTTATTGAGTTTGGTGCATTTGATTTGCTGGGGAAAAGGGCGGATTATTTGAAAACCTATAAAAACCTGATAAACGCCGCCCTCAACAAACAACGAAACATATTGGACGGGCAACAAAACCTATTTGAGGACATACCGCCCTCTAAAACACTATGGCTAAAACTTACGGCAAACACAAAACAATCGTTGCAGACGTTGCACGACATACTTAAAACACAGCCCTCTGGGGACATCTTGGTCAAAGTTTATGATGAACCCACTAAAAAAAGGCATATCATGCCTAAAAAAATTGAATTTAGCCATGTTCTGCTCGCATGGCTCGAGGAAGAATTGGGGAGTGATGGGGTTAAATTAACAGAGGGACGAAATTAGCAATATCTTTTGAAAAAATCCTTTCCTGTGGTATAATAGACTTAAAAATCACGAAACTTTGGCTGCTCCGCAAATGCCTAAGCGGTTATGACAGATGGGATTAGGAGAATTTTATGTACGAGACGGATGATTTTGTAGAAACACTGATTTTGATGGCACTATCAGAAGATGAAAATTTGAATGAACTCGCTCTGCTTGCCGAAACAGCGGGAGCGGAAGTTGTAGGAATTTTGACACAGAAACGAGATAAACCGCACCCAGCCCATTATTTGGGCAAGGGTAAAGTAGATGAACTTCGGCTTTTGATACAGCATACAGGGGCAAGCGGTGTACTTTGCGATGATGAGCTTAGCTCTTCGCAACTAAAAAATTTGATTAAAATGCTCGATGTGAAGATACTCGATCGCAGTATGATAATTTTGGATATTTTCGCCGAACGAGCCATCTCTTCCGAAGGAAAAACACAGGTGGAGCTGGCACAGCTTAAATATCGTATGTCAAGACTTACAGGGTTGGGGATTCAGCTATCGAGACAGGGAGGCACATCGTCGGGTACGGAAGGTATCGGAGCAAGAGGGCCTGGCGAAAAAAAATTGGAGATTGACAGGCGGCATATCCAAAATAGAATAAACAAGCTAAACAGCGATTTGGATACGATAAAGACTAGCCGTGCCGTTTTGCGAAAACAACGAACGCAGAACAAAGTACCGGTTATCGCTTTGGTAGGCTATACAAACGCTGGCAAATCCACATTATTGAACATTTTAACGCAATCTGATGTGTTTGTAGCGGACAGGCTATTTGCAACTTTGGACACCACGACACGTAAGATAAAATTAAGGAAAAATGCGTTGATTACAGATACGGTGGGATTTATAAATAAATTGCCGCATCATCTTATACAAGCATTTAGAGCCACGTTAGAGGAGTTGCAATATGCTGATTTATTGCTGCACGTGGTGGATGCGTCAAACCCAGAATATGAAGAACAAATCACCGTAGTGGAGGCGACATTAAAGGATTTGAAATGCCTAGATAAGCCCGTTTTGAAAGTGTTTAACAAATCCGACCTAACAGGCGACGACGGTAACGGCTTGAAAATATCAGCAAAAACAGGGCACAACATAGAATTATTAAAAACCCGCATAGAAACCCAATTATTCGCAATTTGAAAAACGAAAAAAACAAACTTATAGCTAACAACAAAAAAGATGCGGGTCTGGGGGTGCGCCCCCAGCGGGGTCAAGGGGCAGAGCCCCTTGCGGGTCTGGGCAGAGCCCAGCGGTTTTAAGCATTTGAAAGGAGGTTGTTTTATGGAGAATGGTGTTTTGTTTGCTTTTTTGCTTACTTTGTTTGCAGGGTTGAGTACTGTGTTGGGTGGTTTGGTGGTTTTTTTGCCCCGTAAGAATAATGCGAATTTTTTGGCAGTTTCGCTTAGCTTTGCAGCTGGAGTTATGATTTATATCTCGTTTGTGGAAATTTTTGCAGGTGCCGTTGAAATGTTTGAAAACTACCACGAAGATCAGGGAAATCTGTTTGCCACCCTGTCATTTTTTGGCGGCATTGCATTTATTGCCATAATCGATAGACTTTTGCCTCATGAAGACGATACGGCAGCATTTATTGATGAAAAAGATGAAACGCCGAAAATTACCGAAAGGGATAAAAAAACTCTTAGACGGCTGGGGATAATGACCGCTTTGGCTATTGCTATCCATAATTTTCCAGAGGGCTTGGTAACTTTCATGTCAGCGTTGTACAATCCAGCATTAGGTATCACGATTGCGATTGCGATTGCAATACATAATATACCCGAGGGCATTGCCATAGCAGTCCCCATACAATACGCAACGGGAAGCAAAGCCAAGGCTGTTTTGGCTTCGCTATTATCTGGCATAACAGAACCTTTGGGTGCTATTGTGGCATATTTTATCCTTTTACAATGGTTTGACGATGTTGTTTTTGGTATCGTTTTTGCTGCTGTGGGCGGTATAATGGTCTATATTTCACTTGAACAACTACTACCCTCCGCCTACAAATTCGGCAAAACTTCACAGGTTACACTAGGTTTATTCATAGGAATGATTGTAATGGCAGGCAGTCTAATTTTATTAGGCTAGCTCAAAACCGCTGGGCTCTGCCCAGACCCGCACCTTTTTGTTTTTCCAAATGTGCGTTTAAACTTTACATAATATTTTTTTTGTGATATTATTATAATATGTTCGCTAGCGTTGCTGGGGTGTCAATCGGGGTGTCAATCTTTGAGGGTGTCAATCTTTGGTGGCTCTTGCGAATCTTGAATAAAAGGAGGGCGTTATTATGTACGCAATTATTGAAACAGGCGGCAAACAACATAAAGTCGCCGTAGGAGACACTGTAACGGTTGAAAAATTACACGTCCAAGACGGTACCGATTACAATTTTGATAGGGTGCTATCCATATCAAACGAAGGTAATGTAAACTTTGGAACACCTTATATAAACGGTGCTTCTGTTGCGGCTCAAGTTTTAGAAACGGGCAGGGGCAAGAAGATTATAGTTTACAAGTATAAGGCTAAAAAGAACTATCATCGCAAGATGGGGCATAGACAACCCTTCACCAAGCTAAAAATCACAGCCATTAACGCTTGATGATACGCATAAGTGTAGAGCGGCATAACCACTATATTTGCGGGTTCAAGGTTACGGAGCATGGCAAAAACGAGGTGTGTGCGGCGGTATCGCTATTTACAATCAATACCGTAAATAGTATAGAGACATTGACGGATTCCCGATGTGCTTATGATTACGATCCCGACGGCGGATTTTTGGAATTTAATCTGTTAGAATATAACGAACACGCCAATTTATTGCTTAATGCGATGCTTTTGGGCTTGAGAGATGTAGAGCGAAATTACGGAAATGAGATATTTTTAGAAGAGTTTGAGAGGAGCTTGAATGATGATTAAAATGAATTTGCAATTTTTTGCACACAAGAAAGGCGTGGGTTCTACCAAAAACGGGCGGGATTCCAATTCAAAGCGTTTAGGGGCAAAGCGGGCAGACGGTCAGTTTGTAAAGGCTGGCAATATACTTTACACTCAACATGGCACGAAAATTTTGCCAGGCAACAATGTGGGTAGAGGCTCGAACGATAATCTGTTCGCCCTAGTAGACGGCACGGTTCGCTATGAACGCAAAGGGCGCGACAAGAAAAAACTGTCTGTATACCCGATAATCGTGGCAACGTAGAATGTTTGTAGACAAGGCAAAAATAAAGATAATTTCGGGTGCGGGCGGCAATGGGCATATAGGCTTCTATAGGGCAAAATACGTCCCAAACGGTGGGCCGAACGGTGGCGATGGCGGCAATGGCGGCAATATCATCTTTGAGGTAGACGAAAATCTAAGTACGCTAATGGATTTCCGCTATCGTCGTATTTTTAAGGCTGAAGCTGGCGAAAACGGCAGCACCAACAACTGCACTGGTGCAAAGGGCAAGGATTGCATTATTAAAATACCAGCGGGTACAATTATTCGAGACGACGCTACGGGCAATGTAATAGCGGATATGTCGCCTGGTCTAGTAAAAACCCTGCTTAAAGGCGGAAAAGGTGGGCGTGGCAATAAGCATTTTGCCACTCCTACTAGACAAGCCCCGAAATTTTCGGAGAATGGCAAGCTAGGCAAAGCCCTTGAGGTTACGCTAGAACTTAAACTGATTGCAGATGTTGGTATAATCGGCTTGCCTAACGCTGGGAAATCCACTTTGCTCTCCATGGTAACAAACGCCAAACCCAAGATTGCGGGCTACCAATTTACCACCCTTTCCCCGAATCTAGGCGTTGTGCGTAGTGAATGGGGATCGGATTTTGTCTTGGCAGATATACCTGGACTCATCGAAGGGGCAAGCGAAGGAGTCGGATTGGGGCATGATTTTTTAAGGCATATAGAACGCACTAAAGTGCTGATACACGTAGTGGATGTTACGAACGATCCGCAAACGGCAATAGCCACAATTAACAAGGAGTTGGCGGCTTATAACAAAGAACTGCTAAAACGTCCGCAGCTAATAGCCGTAAACAAGATAGATCTCATGGACGAAATGGTTGGCGATTTTGATTTTAGCAATCCTGTTTTTTTCATATCAGCAGCGACCAATACGGGATTGCAGGAACTTATAAAAGAGACCGCCAAAACCTTGGCCTCTTGCCCCGAAATAGTGTTTGAACCTGAAGTATATGAAATTCCCGTAGAGCAAGAAATCCCAATAACCGTTGAAAAATACAAGGATAGCCTGTTTATAGTGGAAGGTCCTGGTATAGAGCGTATTCTTGGCTATACTAATATGAACGATGAAAAAGGGTTTGCCTTTTTTCAGCGATTTATGAGAGAAAAAGGTATAATATCGAAACTGGAGGAATTAGGCATAGAAGAGGGCGACACCGTTAGAATGTACGAGCTTGAATTCGACTATTATCCATAATTTTTCTAAATTAGACCCTAATACCGCCGCCAACCATAGCACAAAAACCCAAAAATGACAAAAAAGTGCGGGGCTGGGGGTGCAACCCTGCGGCTGGTGTCCAGCGGACACCGTTCAGCCGTTGCGAGTAGCAGCGGGGTCAAGGGGCAGAGCCCCTTGCGGGGTTTGGGGCAGAGCCTCAAAATCTTGGGAGGAAGTAGAGTTGAAAATTTCCAATTTAGTTAGAGCTTTTATATATGGTTCTTCGGCTTTAACATTTATATCAATATTGTTGTTTGTGTTTTTAGGCGACTTGCAGACCATGACTATCATGCAGTGGGTGTCCGTTTTGGTAGCCTTGTTGTTTATGTTACTGTTTATCGGTGGTTTTGTTGTTATCTGGCATAATGTAAAGCCACTTAGCCCGATCGGGCAACTGATACAGATAGATCGTCTGGCAAAGGAAGCAAAAGAAGAAAAAGGAGCAGAACCCGAAAAAGAGGGGACGACAGACCCCCTGACCGAAAAATCCGCCAACGATGTCTTGCTTGCCATTGCCTCTGGAGAAACCGATATAAATACCAGCAAAGAGAACAATTCCGCCATTTTGGCACTAAAATACTTAGAAGATATGAAGGCCGCTTTAGAAGAATTTGCTAAAAATTTAGCAGACGGCAATATATCGGCTCGTCCAGATAAAGCTAAGTTTAAGGGGAACTGGGAGAATTTAGTGGAGGCTTTTGTAAATATTTCCGCTACTCTAAACACCCCTGTAACTACGATAAAAAACCTTATGACAGCCATTGCGGACGGGGATTTTAGTTATCGGATGCCCGAATTGAGCGGCGAATACAAAACCATATCAGATCATATAAACATCAATATGGATGTTTTTTCATCGTATATAGATGAAATCGACAGGGTGCTAGACGGCATTGCAGAGGGCAATTTGACCGATAAAATAGAGCGGCAGTATTCTGGATCGTTAGATTTAGTCAAACGCTCCATTAATTCGATTATTTTGCGATTAGGCGAAACGATGCGAGTAATTGGCTTTGTTGCGGCGGGCGTTTCAAAAAGCTCATATCAACTTTTTGAAACCGTAAAAAAATTGGGCTACGAATTTAATAATCAGTTAAGTTTTTTGGAGGAAATCACAAAGGGAATTACCCAGCTTGACAGGCAACAAACAGAAAACACCACAAATTCCCGACACGCCGCAAGTCTCTCCTCGACCGCTAAACGCAGTGCGGAATCGGGTAGCACAGAGATGAAAAAATTGCTTGAATCCATGCAAAAAATATCCGAATCATCCGATAAAATATCGCAGATTATAAAAACCATAGAGGATATTGCATTTCAAACCAATCTGCTTGCCCTTAACGCTTCTGTTGAAGCCTCCCATGCGGGCGAACACGGCAAGGGTTTTGCGGTGGTTGCCGATCAGGTACGTGCACTCTCGAATCGTAGTAGTGCCGCCGCAAAAGAGACTAGGCAGCTAATTAAAAAATCCATGGCAAATGTTGAAGAGGGCATGAAATGTGCCAACGACACCGCCGCTGGTCTTGAGGTTATCGTACAGAATGTATCGGATGTAGCAAGTGTAATTGGCGACATTTTCAAATCCTCTCGAGATCAGACTGATACTATTAGCAATCTTACCGATGCCATAGCCCAGCTCAATGAAATGATAGTAAACGATGTTTCGTCCGCAACAAAAACTTTGGAATCCACCAAGGTGCTGGATTCTCGAGTTATCGTGCTGCAGGAAAAATTGGCGTTTTTCCGTGTGAAAAATCTGGCTGGATTTAAGATTAAAAAGGCATGGGCTGGCACCCCTCTAAGTAGACGAGATATAGACAAATTCAAGGAGATTACAGGTACGGAAGAAAATTTCAGCCGTGGCGATATAATAATACAGGAGGGCGATGTTATTGCCGAAAGTATGTATTTTCTGCTAGACGGCAATGTAGAAGTCTTTTTGAACTATCAGGAGAAAGGCGAATTAATGCTTGCCACCCTCCAACCTGGCGATATTTTTGGCGAGATGTCCCTATTCCTCAACGAACCTCGTTCCGCCACCATAGTCGCAAGGGATAATGTGCTTGTTTTGAACATAAAGAAACGTGATATGTACGATATTATGCAGAAGTTCCCAGACGTAGCCTACAACATCACGATGGCACTATGTTCCAGACTGAAGAACGCAACTGCTGTGGAAGAAAATGAAGAAGATTAAATTTGGTGATATTTTATGGAAAAATTGATTGTTACTGATGAAGAAAAATGTACGGGCTGCAACAGCTGTATACGAGTATGCCCCGTTTTTGGTGCGAATAAGGTTATAGCCGAATCTGGTAAGAGCCTATATGTTGAAACTATACCAAACAACTGCATAGATTGCGGAATCTGTGTGAGAGCCTGTGCACCGCAGGCTCGAGATTATATCGACGATACGGAAACGCTATTCAAAGACTTACACGAGGGCAAGGCGATTAGCGTTATAGTAGACCCCGCTGTTAAAGCCAATTTTATTGATAGCCACGAGAATTTATTTGGCTACCTGAAAACTAGAGGCGTTAAATATATCTACGATGGCTCGTTTGGTGCGGATATTTTCACGTGGATGTATCTACGTTTTTTGGAAAAAAGCCCAAACAACAGGGAGAATAAGATTTCCCCTTCCTGCCCTCCCATCGTGAATTACCTAGAAACCCGCCATCCCAGTATAATGAACAACTTATTGCCGATACAGAGTCCCATGATGTGTATGGCAATCTATCTTAGAAAATATCGTGGCATAACGGACGATCTGGCGTTCCTTTCCCCGTGCGTATCGAAAAAGAACGAGATGTTAGCCACGGGCAAACTCCTGCAATACAATATTACATTTGAAAAATTGAAGGAGCATATAGACAAGCAAGAGACCGACATAGGCACATATACCAAAACTCCCTATGAAATAGCCTCCCCTGGCTTGGGCGAATTACATTCAAGGCATGGCGGATTAAGAAAATGCGTGGAATTTTATACAGACAATTCCATGTGGATAAAGCAAATTTCGGGGGAGACGGATGTATATACTTACCTGAACAATCTTTCGAATCAAAATTCAAAGGCGATAAAGCCGCAGCTTTTGGACATTTTAAGTTGTAGACGGGGCTGCAATTTTGGTAGCGGCTGCCCAACAAACGAAAATGCGGATTTAGCCGAGCATAATCAGTATATGACACAGAAAAAATTGCTTGCAAACCCAGAAATATTGGAAAACGTGCTCAAAGATTTTGATAAAACCCTAAAAGAGTCCGATTTCACAAGGAAATTTGAAAGCCGACAAATTGGTTCTTATGAACTTACCCCCCAAGATGTAGAAACGGGCTTTGAACACCTAATGAAAAATAGCAGCCAGGAGCGAAATATAGATTGTTCCGCTTGCGGTATGTCATCTTGTTATGACAATGCAAGGGCAGTTATACATGGTTTGACTAGCTCAGAGAGTTGCGTTTTTCGCGATCGCAAAATTTTCAAGCTAGAGGCTCAAAAAATTGGCGAAAACAACGAAAAACTCGCTAAAAATTTTTCGCAAAAAATTAAGTCCGTACATTCCATCGCTGAAGTCGTGGAGTATGAGACCAAAAAAATAATCGACAACATCAAGAATATACAGGAGAAAGTAAAAAACAACCTAGCCGACTCCGAGGCACTAAAGGCGATAATAGATTCCGTACACGAGGACATAGACCTATTTATAGATATGGCAGACGATGTAGTAACCATTGCCAACCAAATAAATCTACTTTCCCTTAATGCTTCGATAGAATCGGCACACGCAGGGCTTGCGGGCAAAGGTTTTGCGGTGGTTGCTGGCGAGGTAAAAAATCTAGCGGACAAAACCAAAACATCTGCTAACTTAGCACAGGATATTCATAGCAGTATAACGCCGAAAATATCGCAACTGGTAACTTTTTTGGACGACATTCTAATCTCTAGCCATGCCACAGAGGAGACCGTATTTGTAGCCCGAGAAGTTATTGCCGAAATGAACGATGAGGTCAGCAGACAGGTAAACAGAGTTTTAACCACTGTCAACGAACTCACATTAAAAGCTGGACTAACCTAAACACCACCAACTCTACTAAAAAAACTGTCCAATCCAAAACAACGTAAAAAATACAAAAACGAGCGGGTCTGGGAGCGCGCCCCCAGCGGGGTGTGGGGCAGAGCCCCACGGTTTTAAAAAAGAAAGTGGGATGTTTTATGAAGTTGGTTATATTTGATATGGATGGCGTTTTGATAGACTC